>NZ_JALCZL010000025.1:0-26255 GCF_039667035.1 Sulfurimonas sp. NWX79 | reverse complement strand
GCTATAGAGAGAGGGAAACGCCTGGTCCCCATTCCGAACCCAGAAGCTAAGCCTCTCATCGCTGATAATACTGCACCTTTCAGGTGTGGGAATGTAGGTCGCTGCCTAGTTCGGATCAATTTCTTATCTATCTCACTATTTCTTATTAGTATTATCTCTTTATTAAATAAAGTTTTTGTTATTATTGTATTTAAAAAATAAGGTTCTTTATGGACGCTGTTAATCCAAAAATACCACAAAGTTGGAAAAATGTCTTACGTGATGAGTTTTGTAAAAAATATTTTATAGATTTAAAACAATTTTTACTTGATGAAAAATTACAATATAAAATATATCCAAAAAACAGTAATCTGTTTCGAGCCTATAACTCTATGGATTTTCATGATTTAAAAGTAGTCATTCTTGGTCAAGATCCATATCATGGAGCCAATCAGGCTCACGGACTCTCTTTTTCTGTTAGGGATGGTATTTTATTTCCTCCATCACTTAAAAATATTTTTACTGAACTTGTCGATGATATCGGTTGTGCGTATCCCAAAAATGGAAATCTTTCAAAATGGGCAAAGCAGGGGGTATTGCTTTTAAATACTGTTTTAACCGTTCGAGCCGGTGAAGCTAATTCACATAGAGGTATGGGTTGGGAAAATTTTACTGATGCTACGATAAAAGCTATCAGTGATAATTTAGAAAATGTTGTTTTTATACTGTGGGGTAGGCCTGCTCAGATGAAAGAGAAGCTGATAGACAGTTCGAAGCATTTGGTCTTGAAAGCACCTCACCCATCACCACTATCTTCTTATCGAGGTTTTTTTGGTTCTAAACCATTTTCTAAAACTAATGCATATTTACAAGCTCACGCAAAAGAGCCAATTGATTGGTGTTTAAACTAGTAAATAAATTCGGCTATAACTGGTAGGTGGTCAGAATAACCTCGCCCATAGTGGCGTCTTGTTTTTCCCCACTTCATTTGCCAACGATAGATTGACTTTCCTTTGAATAGGTAAGGCTTTTGTAGAGAATGAATGGAGGCTTTTTTATAATCAAGACCTTTATTATCAAGTAAAGCTGTTGTGATTAAGATGCTGTCCATTGCTTCTTTTTTTCCTCTGTAAATATAGGAAATTCTTTTATTTTCATCTTTTTCATCGTACCAGAGATTATAAAACTCACCTTTGTTTATTTTAATCTTATCTGCTGTGTCTTGGTAGTTTATAGTGCCTAATATATGATTGATTCCTGTGATGCCATCGGTATCATTATGTTTTCTTTTGCGTTTAAAACGAATGTACTCTTCATAATCTGAGTTAAAGTCACCAAGGGCTATGATATTTTTATCAAATCCTAGTTCTTCAACCCTTTTTTTGAGTTTTTTTGCAGAGACTATACGCATACTTTCTGGTCCTGCTTTACTTTTCCAATGGTTTACTAAAACATATAAATCTTTGCCGTTGATTTTAAATTTGACCTCTAAAATATTTCTATATCTATAGGAGTATGTTACAGCTACTTCATGTGTAGTAACAAAAGGCATTTTTGATAGTATGGCTACTTTTATAGTAGTGTTTTTTAAGTTTGCTATTTTATAGTACTGATAGTAGAGTCCTGCACGTTTTAGTGTGTAACGTAGGTCTTTAAGTGCTTGAAGGGATTCTATTTCTTGGAGTCCTATAATGTCAGCATCAATATCTTGGATAACTTTAGCAATATTTTGCAGTTTAATCTTATAGGTTTTTGCATTCCAGTTTGCTTTTGTATTTGGAATGTACTCTCTGTATTCGTGTCCGTTTCTTTGTAAGTCAAAAAGATTTTCTACATTGTATGTTGCTATTTTCAAAGTTTCTCCAAAAAGTGTTGTTATCAGTAGAAACAAATAGAGAAAAAATTTCACTATTTTATTCCATTAAGGCGGAGGAGTTGTTCTGGTTTTGCTTCTCTTCCCATAAGCTCGATGTAGAGATCCTGCATGCTTTTAGCGCCTCCCAAATGCAGAATGATATCACGATATTTTTTTGCTGTTTTTGAATCAAAAGTGCCTTCATCCACAACTTGATAGAAAGTATCGGCACTTAAAACTTCAGCCCATTTATAACTGTAGTATCCTGCAGCATAACCACCTGCAAAGATGTGAGCAAAACCATTTTGAAATTTATTGTAAGAAGGAGGTTTAATAAGTGCTGTTTTTTCCCTGATGGAGTCTAGAAGATTTTGAACTTCTTCACCTTGATAGAGTTTAGAATGCAGTTTAAAATCAAAGATGGAAAACTCTAATTGTCTGAGCATTCCAAGGGCTGAGAGAAAGTTTTTGCTACGCACGAGTTTTTCAATCATATCATCTGGTAGAACTTCTCCAGTTTTGTAATGTTTTGCAAAGAGTTGGAGTACTTTTGGTTCATATGCAAAGTTTTCCAAAAACTGACTTGGGTACTCGACTGCATCCCACTCTACACCATTAACACCACTGACTTCATTCTCTTTTACTTCACTGAGCAGATGATGGATAGTGTGTCCCATTTCATGAAAGAGTGTTACTACATCATCATGACGCAGAAGGGATGGTTGATTGTCACTCGAAGGTGGAAAATTACAGACAACAAATGCAGAAGCGAGTTGCTCTTCTCCTTCTATATTTGTTGCGTGAGATTGCCAGTTATGCATCCATGCACCACCACGTTTGGATTCTCTTGCTTCGAGATCAAAATAGACTCTGGCTTTGAGTTTTTTGTTTTCATAGACATCATAGGCATAGGCTTTTTCATGCCAGAGTTTTACATCTACTTCTTGAAAAGTAATATCAAAAAGTCTTTCTAAAAAACAAAACATTCCATTTACGACATTTCTTTGCTCAAAGTAAGGACGGTACTCCTCTTCATCTAGTGCGTACTGTTCTTTTTTAAGGAGTTCACTGTAAAATGCAGTATCGTGACTCTCTAATGGGTGAGGTGCTATGGCCTGGAGCTTTTGGAGTTCATTTTGAGCTTGCGTGATAGAGTTGTCAAGCAAGGTCTCTAAAAATCCGAGTACACTCTTTTCATTTTTTGCCATTTTTGAAGCCAGTGAATACTGTGCATAATTTTCAAAGCCTAAGAGTTTGCTCATCTCCTCACGCAAAGCTAAAATCTCATCTATAATTTTAGCATTCTCTGGGGCACGTGAAGTATAAGCTCGGTAGAGCTCTTCTCGGATAGCTCTGTTTGGTCCGTAAGTCATGTAGGCTATGTATGATGGCATCTGGAGGGTTAGTTTATATTTGACTTGACCATCTTCATCGGTAAATTTTGCTGTTTCTTTCTCACTCTCTGGCAGACCTTCTACATCTTTTTCATCTGTTATAATGTACTCATAGGCATTTGTAGCATCAAGAAGGTTTTGTGAGAAGTTATTGCTAAGTTCACTCTTTTTGATATTAATCTCTTGCAGGCGTGCTTTTGTTACATCATCCAAGTGCGCACCACTGAGCTCAAAGTTTTGGATGTTGAGCTCAAGGACTCTTTTTTGTTCGAAATTAAGAGAGTCTGCTTCATTTTTTTGAATCCTCTTAAATACATCGTAGAGTCTTAGGTCTTGTGAGAGTTTGGTGGAGTATTCTGTAATGATTGGGAGTGAATCTGTATAGACCTTTTGAGTTTGATCTGAGTTATTTACTGCGTTTAGATGTGAGAGTGGTGTGAAGAAGTGTTCGAGTTCTTCTTCCATTAGTTCGAGTGGCTTTACAAAGTTTGCGAAAGTTTTTTGTTCTTGCGTGAGGAGTGTCTCTATGGTTTTTTGATTGTCGTTTATCTTTTCTTGAAGTTCATCGATGAAAGTTTCTAAATCGCACGAAAATGGTAAAAATTTGCTCATATAATTACAGCCTTTTTTGTGTAATTATAGCATTTAAAATGTTTGTAATTTTGTGTGATGTGTAATAAGGCAAGGTTGAAACCTTGCTTCCGAAAAAGCATAATGCATTTTATTAGGAATATTAAGCAGAGGCGTAAGCCAAGCTGCTTAATATCGGAGTTTATATGAAATTTGTAAGTCTAACTCTCAACATTCTCTTATTTTGTAGAGAATTTGTAGTCTAACTGTGCCCAGAATTTCTGAGTGTCTTTAGTGTAATTTTGAGTACCGTTATTCACTTTACCTTTTGAATAGTCAGCATATTTTAAAAGACCAGTTAAGCCATTTACTCCTGGAATTTTATTAACATAGACAACATCAATTTCAGAACCTAAATCATCTGAAGTTGTTGTTGCTGTAGTTGTTCCATCACTACTCATTTTTTTATCAGCAGTGAATTCATGATAAACAGCTAAAAGTTTACCAAAACCTTTTGCTTTATATCCAAGACGTACATTTGCATCAATTAAACCACCATCTGGAGTATTTAGAAACATATCAGCCCATCCATTAAATTTATGATTAGTTCCTAATGGAGTTGCAAATGTTTTATTTTTTGTATCTGTCAAAGATGTACCACTTTGGAATTCATAATTAGCACCGACTAAAATACCAGAAATATTTGCTCCTACATCAAGATTATAATATGAAGCATCTCTTTTAAAATTATCTGCATTTGTTGCTGTTTCTTGAATTTTCATAGATGCATCACTTTCTATTGCATACTCAGCACGGTAGTTAAGTTTTACAGCATCAAGTTTCACATTACCAGTTAAAGCAATACCATAAGTGTCAAATCCAACACCTCCATCTGTTACCTTAAAAGTATCACCTTGACCCGCAATCATATAGTCATAAGCAGTGATTTTCAATGCATCACTTACTGTATATGCAGCATGTAAAAGAACAGTATTCGCATCCATTGTAGGACCACCAAAAACTCCTTGGAAACCATAAACCCATGCAGCTAAAACTGATAAGTTTTTGATAGAATTATTCGCTACAAATACAGAATCATAAGAACGCTCAAATTGTCTCCAACCAACTGTACCGATGAAACGTTGATTATCAAGATTTACCTGACCACGACCTGCATGAAGTAGAGTATCTCCTGTTTTATAATTAACTTCTGCATTGGAAATCATAGCTTGTTGAGGGTCTACAACAACAGAATAGTCTTTTGTACCATCATCGTATGTAGTTTTATGTATTCCCGCATCATCAATATATTTCCAGTTATACTGGTTAGAACCAAAATTATTTACAGAGATAATACCAACAGATGCAGAAAGTCCATCAACATCAAGGAGGTTACCTGTTACTTTTAACTTTGTTCTTACAGTAATCGCATTCGCATTTTCAGTATTTGTATTACCATCATCTACCATCTCATATCTTGGACGGATTTGTGCGTCTAGTTTTAAATCATCTAAGATATTAATACCATCTGCAGCACTTACGCTACTAAAAGAACCCATTATAGCTGTTAAAGCAACAGCTGACATTGTAATTTTTTTCATTTTATTCCTTCTCTTCTTTGTAATAAGGCAGAAGCCTATTATAATGTTAAGCTTAAAAAATTAAGCTAGACTACTTTTCAAAGGCCCTGACAAAATTATACCACATTTGTGAAGTATAAATTTGACATATATCAATTATTTTGAGTACTTATAGTGATATCATTGTACCGTTAATGGACACCTTAACAACAGTTCAAAATTTATCTAATAGGAGAAAATATGTCACTTTCAAGAAGAGAATTTCTTAAAAGTTCAGCGGCAGCATCGGCAGCAGCGGCTATCGGTATGAGTGTACCGGCAGAGCTAGAAGCAAATGCAAGCACAGCTGAAAGTAATTGGAGATGGGATAAAGCGGCTTGTCGTTTCTGTGGTACTGGTTGTGGGATTATGCTCGCAACTACCGGCGATGGAAAAGATAGAAAAATCGTAGCAGTAAAAGGGGACCCGGCAGCTCCGGTTAATCGTGGTCTTAACTGTATTAAAGGTTATTTTAATGCGAAGATTATGTATGGTGCTGACAGACTCACGCAACCACTACTTCGTGTAAATGAAAAGGGTGAATTTGACAAGAAGGGGAAATTTGCTCCTATATCTTGGAAAAGAGCTTATGATGAGATGGAAAAACACATCAGAATCGCACTTAAAGAGAAAGGTCCTGAAGGTGTAGCAGTATTTGCATCTGGTCAATATACTATTATGGAAGGGTATGCTGCTCAGAAAATGATGAAAGGTGGATTCAGATCAAATGCCATTGATCCAAATGCTCGTCATTGTATGGCATCTGCGGTTGTTGGTTTTTATCAAACATTTGGTATAGATGAGCCATCTGGTTGTTATGATGATATCGAGCTTACAGATACAATCGTAACTTGGGGTTCAAATATGGCAGAGATGCACCCGATTTTATGGTCTCGTGTAACTGATAGAAAATTATCAGATCCAGATCGTGTAAAGGTTGTAAATATTCAGACATATACACACAGAACATGTGACCTTGGTGATTTTAACATCATCTTTAGACCAAATACTGACCTCGCTTTATGGAACTACCTTGCTCGTGAGATTGTTTACAATCATCCTGAAGCAATTGATTGGGATTTCATCAAGAAAAATATCATTTTTGCGGCTGGTCCCGTAAATATCGGATATGGTTTCAGACGTGCCGGTGAAAAATCTTTCAAAGACGGTAAATACACTGAGCTTGAGATGGAAACATACAAGAAAGAGATGAGTAAAGTTGTTTCTGATTTAGAAGGTCCTGCATTAGAACCGTATGGTTATAAAGCTGGTGATGTAATGAAAAACACTCCAGGAACACTCAAGCACTGGGAAATCTCTTTTGAAGAGTACAAAAAATCTTTAGCTCCTTATACACTAGACTATACTGCAAAACTTTGTAAAGGTGATCCAGAAGAGTCTCTTGATAGCTTTAAGAAAAAACTGCAAGATTTAGCAGCGCTTTACATTGAAAAAGATAGAAAAGTTGTAAGTTTCTGGACTATGGGTATGAATCAGCATACACGTGGTACTTGGGATAATACACTTTCATATAATGTTCACTTTATGCTTAACAAACAAGCGAAACCAGGTTCTGGAGCATTCTCTTTAACTGGTCAGCCTTCAGCTTGTGGTACTGCTCGTGAAGTTGGTACATTCTGTCACCGTTTACCGGCTGATATGATGGTTAAGAATCCTAAACACAGAGCTATTACAGAAAAAGGATGGCATATTCCTGCTGGAACACTCAACCCTGTTGGTAATCAGCACATTATGAAAATCCACCGTGATATTGAAGATGGTGTTGTTAAGTTTGCATGGGTAAATGTATGTAATGCGTACCAAGATTCTGCAAATGCAAAACACTGGGTAAAAGCTGCTCGTGAGATGGATAACTTCATCGTCACATCTGATGGATATCCAGGAATCTCTGCAATGGTATCTGACCTTATCTTACCATCTGCGATGATTTATGAAAAATGGGGTGCTTACGGAAATGCTGAGAGACGTTCACAACACTGGAGACAGCAAGTTCTTCCTGTAGGTGAAGCAATGTCTGATACTTGGCAGTGGGTTGAGCTTTCAAAACGCTTTACTGTAGATGATCTATGGGGTGCGTATACTCTTAGAAATGGTAAAAAACTTCCAGATGTTCGTCAAGAAGCATATAAAATGGGTTATAAACCAGATACAACTATGTTTGAGATCCTTTATGCTAATGACAGAGCGAAAAAATATAAAATTGATTTAGATTCTTTCCCTCAAAAAGGGTATGATAACTCTGAATGTATTGGTGATGAGAGAAATGTAGTAGGAACTGATGGTAAAGTGTTCAAAGGTTATGGTTTCATGATTCATCAATACCTCTGGGAAGAGTATGCTTCCTTTGGTCGTGGTCACGGTCATGACTTGGCAGACTTTGTTACATATCATAAAGTTCGTGGACTTAAATGGCCAGTTGTTAATGGTAAAGAGACTGCATGGAGATTTAATGTTAAGTTTGACCCATATGCAGCAAAACATGCAAAAGAGAATGGTAGAGGCAGTGAGTTTGCATTCTATGGTCCACTTGCAAAAGCATTACCATCAGGTAACTTGACTGGTGTACAAGATAAAAAGAAAAAACCATTGACTGATAAAGCGAAAATCTTTGCTCGTCCGTACATGGATCCACCAGAAATGCCAGATGAAAATTATGACTTGTGGTTATGTACAGGTCGTGTACTTGAACACTGGCACTCAGGAACAATGACTATGCGTGTGCCTGAACTGTATCGTGCGGTTCCAGAGGCATTGGTTTACATGAACCCTAAAGCCGCTGAAGAGAGAGGACTCAAAGATAATGATCTTTGTTGGGTTGAATCTCGTCGTGGTAGAGTAAGAGCTCGTGTTGAGACTCGTGGACGTAACAGACCTCCAAAACCATTAGTATTCGTACCTTGGTTTGATGAGCGTGTGTTTATCAATAAAGTTACGCTTGACCAAACGTGTCCAATGTCGAAACAGACAGACTTTAAAAAATGTGCTGTAAAAATTTATAAAGCATAATTTTAAAAAAAGGAAGTGTTATTTTGAGTAACCATTCAGAAGCAAAAAAGCCTCTTAGCGATAGAAGAAAATTTATCTTGAATATGGCAAGAGGTGTCGGCTATGCAGCAATAGGTGGAATGGTATGGAGCGCATATCTTGATGAAGCGAAAGCTTCACCACTTATACTGCGTCCGCCTGCAGCTATAAAAGAGAATGATTTTTTAAAAACATGTATCAAGTGTGGTTTGTGTGTTGAAGCGTGTCCGTACGACACACTGAAACTTGCAAAACCAGGTGATCATATGCCGATTGGAACACCGTTTTTTACACCGAGGGACATCCCTTGTTATATGTGTGAAGATATTCCGTGTGTCCCGGTTTGTCCAAGTGGTGCACTCGATGAGCCGAGTGTAACGGTTGATGGTCATCTTGATATCAATGTAGCTGATATGGGGCTTGCAGTTATTGATGAAAATAGCTGTATTGCTTTTTGGGGAATTCAATGTGATGCTTGTTACAGAGCGTGTCCAATATTAGGTCAGGCGATAACTGTTGAATATTCTAAAAATGAAAGAACCGGTAAACATGCATTCTTAAAACCGGTAGTTCATGCAGATGCATGTACAGGGTGTGGAATGTGTGAGAAAGCCTGTGTAACGGAAAAACCTGCGATTTTTATTCTGCCGCGTGAGGTAGCGATGGGGAAAGCCGGAAGCCATTACATAAAAGGCTGGGATAAAAAGGATGAAGCGAGACTCAAAGATGCTCACGCAATCCGAACAACAACAAATATAAGTAGAAAAAAAGCTGTAGACAAGCTCAATGCAGGATTTGAAGGTTTATTAGATGAGTAAGATATGGAACCATTACAGATATCTAATACTAAGAAGATTTACACAGATTGGGATTTTAGTTCTCTTTTTTGGTGCAAATGCCTGGGGATGGAAGATTTTACAAGGAAATCTTTCAACGTCTGAAATCTTTGGAATCATTCCGATGAGTGATCCATTTGCAGTGATGCAGATGGTAGCAACTGGTGTAATTGTTGCAACAGATTTATTGCTGGGTGTAGCAGTTGTAACACTTTTTTACTTCCTTATTGGAGGGCGTGCGTTTTGTTCTTGGGTTTGTCCTGTGAATATGGTTACAGACAGTGCAAACTATTTGCGAAGAGTGTTTGATATTGACAGAGCACAGCTGCAAAAACAGCCAATAAGCAGAAATGTAAGATATTGGGTGTTAGGGCTTAGCTTGGTTATCTCAGCACTGATGGGGATTGCAGCTTTTGAGTTCATTTCACCAATCTCGATGCTACATCGTGGTATCATTTTTGGAATAGGATTTGGATGGGCAGCAGTGCTTATCATCTTTGTATTTGATTTGTTGGTTTTGAAAAACGGTTGGTGTGGTCATATTTGTCCTCTTGGCGGTTTTTATTCAATTTTAGGAAAGTTTAGTTTTATTAGAGTACATCACATTGAAGAGAATTGTACTCTTTGTATGAAGTGTAAAGTAGTTTGTCCTGAAAAACAGGTGCTTCACATGATAGGTAAAGAGTCGATTCCTGTACTTTCAGGTGAGTGCACAAACTGTGCACGATGTATTGAAGTATGTGATGATGATGCTTTAAGATTCTCAATAAGAGATTTTATTCAAAATAAAAAAACGGGAGAGTAAAATGAAAATTTTAACAAAAATTACGATAGGTCTAGCTGCTTCAGCTCTACTTCTTGTTGGATGTAATGCTGCAAACACAGAAGCAAAAGCTGAAAAAAGTGTTGTTAAACCAACAATTACTGAGGCTAATTTAGGGTACAGAGGAACAAATGACCTTTTAAAAGAGGATGTTATTCCGCCAAAAGTTGAGTATCATTCAGCTGCACCTGGAACATCGAAAAAGTTTCCAAGAGCTTTCCAAGATGCTCCACCAATGATTCCACATGACACGACAGGTATGTTACCGATTACTAAAGACAATAATCAGTGTGTATCATGTCATATGCCAGATATGGCTTCATCTATGGGTGCAACGCCGATTCCAATTTCTCACTTTACAAACTTCAGACCAAAAACTGCAGTTAAGGGTGATAAAATTCTTAAAAATGGTAAGAATCTAAAAAATACATCAAATGAGGATATGGCGGATATTTCTATTAAGGTTGATAAAGATCAAAAATTGTATGCAGGTAGATTTAACTGTTCACAGTGTCATGCTCCACAAGCTACAAACAATCTTGTAGATGAGAGTCACTTTACTCCAGTTTATACATCTCCTGATGGTGCTTCAAAATCATCTTGGGATCAGTCTAAATGGATGCAGCATATCGATACTGCTAAGTAGTAGATAATATGGAAAGAAGAGAGCTTTTTAGCTTTCTTTCTTCCTCTGTAAAAGAGGCAGTAAGAGAGACAAAAGAGAAAGATGTTGTTTTAAGGCCTCCATACTACAAAGATGCCGATGCTTTTGCCACAGAGTGTCAAAACTGCGAAGGGGAATGTGCCTCTTTGTGTCAAGAGCAAATAATTGTAATAACAGAAGACAAAACACCAAGATTGGATTTGAGTGTACGTGGATGTACCTACTGTGATGAGTGTGCGCTTGTCTGCCCGAGTGATGTGCTTTTGGTTGAGGATAAACAGTATATTGAGGCAAGTATTGTCATTAATCAATCGAAGTGTTTGAGTTGGCAGGGGGTCATGTGTTTTTCCTGTAAAGACCCATGTCTTGATAATGCCATTGACTTTAAGGCGATGTTTATGCCTGAAATAAATGAAAAATGTACAAGTTGCGGTTTTTGTATAGGACGTTGTCCTGCAGATGCCATTGATATTTTAAAGGTGAGTTAATATGAAATATATATTTTTAGTTTTGATTTTTTTTACAAGTTTGTTTGGGAAAAATCTTATAGAACCTCAATATACATATAAACTCTCTTCTGGTCTTGCGACAGATGTATTGTATGTAAAAAAGATACTTTATGTTGCAACAGATGATGGCAAAGTAGAGATTTTTGATACCAAAAGTAAAAAAGAGACAAAAAAGATAAATCTGAAGAAGATTAAAGATTTTATGGGAGATGATGTCAACTCAAAAATATTTTCTCTTGATATGATAGAT
Source organism: Sulfurimonas sp. NWX79 (assembly GCF_039667035.1). Classification (NCBI taxonomy): domain Bacteria; kingdom Pseudomonadati; phylum Campylobacterota; class Epsilonproteobacteria; order Campylobacterales; family Sulfurimonadaceae; genus Sulfurimonas; species Sulfurimonas sp. NWX79. The sequence continues at coordinate 14,711 of NZ_JALCZL010000025.1, read as the reverse complement.
AAAACACTTTTAATTCTTTCACAAGACAGTGGAGGGTATAGTCGAATACATCTTTATAAGGACAATAAGCTGGAACTTGTCGTCTCTAAAGATGATATGCTCAATATCATTAAAGCAAAGTTTATTGACAGTGAAAATATCTTAATGGCACTGATCAGTAATGATATCATCTCTTATAATATAAAGAGTAAGAAGAAGAACTGGGTGACACAGGCATCTATGTCAAAATTTTCCAGTTTTGCACTCAATAACGACAGAAGTATGGTGGTGATTGCAGATGAGAGTGGAGATGTTCATGTGCTTTCTACAAAAGATGGAAAAAACACTAAAACACTCAGTGGGCAAAATGTTGATAATATCTTCTCAATAGACTTTAAAGGCGATATGATTCTAACCGGAGGCCAGGACAGACGAGCAGGTATTTACAATGTAAAGACCGGAAGCGGGTACTATAAAGCTTCGAAGTTTTTTGTTTATGGAGTTGGTCTGAGCCCTAGTGGTCTCATTGGTGCATACAGTAGTGATATGAACAATAATGTTACACTTTTTCAGACAAGTACGAGAGAACCGATAGGGAAATTTGCATCAGACAAGATGATAGTCAATGGTATTTATTTCATTAATGAAAAAGAGTTTTTTATCAACAGTAGCTCTAACAGTGTTCGGTATTTTAAGATAAAGTAAGCAGGAGGTATGTTATGATGGAATTTAATGAGAGTGAATTTTTAATTGAGACAGAAGTACCAGAGCATGAACTTATCATCTCACGTACAGATTTGTCTGGGAATATTACCTATGCAAATGAAACTTTTTGTGAGATAAGTGGTTATCATGAGAGTGAACTAATTGGCAAGCCACACAGTATCGTACGACATCCTGATATGCCAAGTGCTGCTTTTAAAGATTTGTGGAGTACCATTCAAGCTGGAAAACAGTGGATAGGTATTGTTAAAAATATGCGAAAAGATAAAGGTTTTTACTGGGTTGAAGCGATAGTTTCAGGAGTATATAAAAATGGTGAATTGGTGGAGTATAAATCACTCCGAACACCGATTTCTTATGAAACTAAGCTAAAATATCAAAGATTGTATGATAAAATGCGTGCTGAGAGTAATGAAAAAATAAGAAAAGTAATTTACGAATAAAAAGGACAGAATAATGAATATATCAAGTATTGTAGTACAGACACTACCGAAGTTTTTAGATGAAGTTGTTGAAAGTTTGAAGAACTGTGAAGTATGTGACTACCATCTTCATGATGAAAAGGGGCGTATCATTATTACCATCGAGGGTGAAGATGTCAGTGAAGAACTTAGTAAACTCAAAGTTATTGAAGCGATTCCTCACGTTATTGCTGCGGATATGCAGATGGCATACTCTGAAGATGAACTTGATGCAAACATTAAAGTAATTAACGAATCAGATGCTGTACCAAATTTACTTAAAAATGAAGATGTCGAGATTGACAGAGTGACATACCACGGAGACTTAAAGAAAAAAGATGATGAACTTATCGATTTTGCTAAGAGTTTAAGTAATCCTGACGGAGTTGAATAATGGCTGTTGTGTTTACTTCCACAATAAAACTTGATGATTCTGATAAGTGGTTTATAGAGCTCAAAGATGTAACAGACCCTGATGATGAGCGTGTTGAGGTCTGTTTCGATCTAGATGAGTATGAGACAAAGATCGAAGAGATGGGTGCTGATTATGGGGGACATATTGATGAGGTTAAATGGCTCAAAGATGATAATGTTCCACCGTTCGTACTTGATGAGATTCGTTTGAAAATGGCAGAGCAACGTGCAAAAATTGAAGAGGAGTTAGGTGAGCCTATCACTCCTGTTGCAGAGAAAAAAGAGGAGTAGCTTTTTAGGCTACACTCATTTGTTTTTATCTGTCTACTATTTGAGTAGGAGATAGATAAGAATAAAGTTGACAAAAGTCATGATTATAAAAGCGCGTTTGTAAAAAACAAGCGGTGACTTTTCAATAAGTGGTGCATCTTTAATAAAGTATGGTTTTACTTTTTCAGGGTGTGTCAGCTCATAATGCATCTCTGAGTAGTGGGAGTATCGCTGCTCTTTATCAATAGCAATTGAACGCATAATGACACTATCAAGCCAGTCAGGAATATTTTTATTAAAAGAACTTGGCTTTTTTGCCTCTTTAAAAGATGGATTTTGAAAAGGTTCTATCTCTCCGTATGGATATTTCCCTGTAAGTGCTACATAGAGTGTGACACCAATGGCAAAGATTTCAGTTGTCTCACTGATAGCTTCACCTAAAAAACGTTCAGGCGCTAAAAAACTAGGTGTTCCTGCTTTGGAATCAGTTGAAAAAATTTCTGTAATACTTCCAAAATCAATGATTTTAAACTCCAGATTCTCATCATCATTTTTTGCAATCATGATATTTGGTGGTTTAATATCACCGTGAAGTAGATCATACTTGAGTAAGAACTGTGACATCTTTAAAAGAGTTGCTGCAAGCTCTACGCTGTCATCAATTGTGAGTTGTTTATGCGTGAGGTAGTGGTCAAGGTCTTCACCTTTAAAGAGCTGCATAACATAGTAACGCATCGTACGTGTTTTTGGAATGACTGCTTTTGGAAAGAAGTCAGCTTTTAGCCGTTTTGCATTCCATGCCTCTTTTACAAAAAGGTCCAGTATTGATTCATCATCTATCGCTTCATAGGGTGCAAACTTGAGTACATAATCTTTTGTTTTTTTATGGACAAGCCATGTACGCTCATTTTGAATGAGTGGTTTGATAAGCTCATAACCATCAATAACTTGTCCTTTTTTCAATGTTTGGGGAATTGCAAGTTTTTGACGTCTGAGTGTTGCATATTCATCAGCTTTGAGAATCTCAATGACAACAGCTGTTGTGTCATCAGGAAGATTGTCTTCTTCTTTTGTACTTGCTTTTTTTACAAGTGTGTGTGCATTTCCGAGTTTGATGTTTTTTGTGAGTTCTTTTTCATCCAAAACATTATAGAGACCGTCACTGCAGAGGAGGATCTTGTCATCTTTTTGGACAATGTTCTCAAAATAGTAAGGTTCTACTTCAGGTACTATTCCTATAGCCTGCGTGAGGACATTTTCATAGCCTTCTTCATCCATCGCATGGTCATATGAGAGTTGGTTGAGTTTGTTATCTCGATAAAGATAGACTCTGCTATCTCCAACATTTGCACCATAGAGGCGATTGCCCTGGATAACAACGATAGTTAAGGTGGTGACTAGTTCAGGAGATTCATAATTTACTTGAGACTCTTGATAAAGGATAGCGTTTATAGACTCTATAAAGGATTTGATTGATTTTTCTATCTCCCAGGATTTTGGACGGATTTTAAAGTTGTTCATGAGGTGCTGTGTTGTACGTTTCGCAGCAGCAGCACCTTCGAGTGCACTGCCAACACCATCACAAACAATGGCAACTGTCAAGTCACCAATAGTTTTGACATCATAAAAATCATCTCCAGTAAGCTCTTTACGTTTAGCAAGTGAAAAACCGGAAAATTTAAGAGTATTTGATGTCATGTAATGTGTCCTTTTTAAATTCTACCACCCGCTGCAACACCCCAAGTTGTTCTCCATCTTGTTTTTACAAGTGAGATACCGATGATAGCTACTAAAACAATTCCTGCAAATATCATAAAACCGGCACTATACCCATCAAATGCAGCTTTTGACCAACCAAGTGTTTTGACAAGGATTGTACCACCGATACCACCAGCAGCACCAATAAGTCCTGTCATTATACCAATATCTTTACCAAATCTCTGAGGTACAAGTTGAAAAACTGCACCATTTGCCATGCCAAGTGACGCCATGATGAAAAACAGTACGGCAATCGCTACCCAAAAAGGAAGAGCAACAAGGGAATTGACAAGTGCTAAAACAGATACTACACCAAAGAAGATATAGAGTGATTTTACACCACCCATTTTATCAGCAACAGCACCACCGACAGGACGTAAAACAGCTCCTGCAAAGATTGTCAGTGCTCCAAAGTATCCCGCAATGACTTTTACGTTTGGTTCCTTGAAAACATCTAGTCCAAAAGCAGACATATCTACCTGATAGGTATTCATCAAGTAAACTTTCATATAGTTGGCAAAACCGACAAATCCACCAAAACTAACTGCATAAAAAAGTCCAAACCACCATGTGTCTTTATCACGTAGAAGTTTTAGATAATCAGCTACTTTCTTAGGACGTGCTACATAGACTTCTTTAGGAGCATCTTTTGCCATAAAAAGGTATGTAACAAAGATAAGAGTAGAGAGAAGACCACCTACTAAAAATACTGCCTGCCATCCCCAAATCTCTGCAATTTTTGGTGCAAAAAGAAAGTCGATTACGACTCCGATGTTCCCAGCCCCTGCAATTCCAAGAACAACACCTTGGAGTTTCGGCGGATACCACTGACCAGCCTGTGGAAGGGCAACTGCAAATGAAGCCCCTGCAAAACCAAGACCAAGAGCCACAACTAAAAGTTCGTTATATGTGATAGATTCACCTCTGAAAAATGCGTAAAAAAGTACTGAGATAACAACACCCTGAGCCATAAGAGCTGTCTTTTTAGGTCCAAATTTATCAACACCGAATCCGAGTAAGATACGAAGCAGTGCACCTGCTAAGATTGGAATTGAAAGTAGTGTCGCTTTTTGTGATGGAGTCATTAAGAATCCACTGGCTGCATGTAATGATTCTGCTATTTCAGTTGAAAGTGGTCCGAGCATTGTCCAAACCATAAAACTAAAATCAAAATACAAAAAAGCTGCAAAAAGCGTTTTTGCGTCACCTTGTCCTTTAAGGGCTTTAAATCCTGCCATAAAAATCTCTCCTAGTTAATTGATGCTGCAATTATAATATATAAGAGCTCTTTTGCGTGTGTATGTATGGTTAAAAAATATACAGTTTGAAAATAGTGTATGATTAATAATTGCTCAATATATGCAAAACATATGTATATTTATTGATATATATCAAGGTTAATATTTAAGCGTTTTTATAAAATTCTACAAAATTTGAAGGAGAAAGAAGATGACGTTTACAAACTCGGCCCAATTACTTGCGTTTCACTGGGTTGCATACTCGATCTATGCGGCAATGATTATTTCTATTGTTGCATGGTTTGGATATAACCTGACAAGAAAAGATGCAAAATCGGTCTTTCGTATACCGTTTTACTGGTATATGGCATTTTTAGTTGCTGGTGGTGTAGGACACCATATCTTTACATACAACACAATTCCATGGGTATCTGAAGATATAGACAGACATAACATCAAACCTGATGCAGTATACAATATAGAGGTAAAAAACCATAAATGGAAGCTTCCAACGAAACAGATAGTGATTCAGTGTGAGGAAAGAGTTCTTTTTAATGTTAAAAGTCATGATTTGACATATGGATTTGGACTTTTTCGTCAGGATGGTTCTATGGTAATGCAGATGCAGGTAAATCCGGGAACACCGAATGATATTCTTTGGACATTCAATCATAATGGTGTCTTTAATATGACTTCAACAGAGTATTCCGGTCCGCATCAATACAGTGAAGATGGAGAGGATTTGATGGAAGTGAAAAACTTTGTAAAAGTAACAGGCTGTAAAGAGGGAGGATTGAAAAAATGAGTTTTACAAAAAACCTTATAGAAGGTACGAATTTTGATCACAAAAGTCTCAATGCTTTACAAAAAGTGACGCTTCGATCAGTTGTGATGAGCTTTTTGTTTTATGGGCTTGTTGCTTTAGAGGGTATGATAATGAGGATGGTTGAGGTTGGACGGGTTCCTGGTAATCCTGTTCCTGAACAGTTCTTTCATCCTGATCATTTCTTCTCAATTATGACAGTACACCCAATCGTTGGGATCTTTGGTTCGACATATCAACTTGTGTTTGGTGCTTTTTTATTTTTGGTACCTTATCTTACTAAAAAACCGCTCTACAGTGTAAAACTTGCAAACTGGACATGGTTACTAATTACACTTGGGACTGCGCTTGCCTGGATGGCTGCATTTGTATGGCAATATGCACCGCTTTATACGCTTTACTGGCCGCTTCCGGCAGATACTTCGCAGTTTAGTGCCATTGGTGGGGTTGTCTTTATCATTGGTGTGGCACTCATTATGTTTGGTACATTTGGATTTATCTATAATATCTATGCAACGATCTTTGCCCGCGTAGGTGTACATAAAGATAAAACAATGAAAGAGTTACTAATCTCTGGTTTTGGTATTGACGGACTGTTAAATTTGATGAATAAGCTCAGAGGCAAGCCACCATATACAAAAGAGCCCGCACTTGCACTTCCTGTTGTGGCTATCTTTCGTGGTACGGTTGATACATTCTTAGATGCTGTGGTTATTTTAGGTGCAGGTATCTTGGTCCTTGTCTTTTTACTCGCAGATCTTAGTGGAGCTTCATGGGATGTCTCGGCAATTGATGCCCTGCTTTATAAGAACTTTTTTTGGTGGGGGCTTGATCTTGTTGCTGATGGGCTTGTACTTATCTATGTTGCAGGTTCATGGTATCTTTTAGCTACACTCATCACCGGGCAAAAGCTCTTTATGGAAAATGTTGCGCGTGCGGCACTGATGCTTGAACTTCTTGTCTCTTGGATGGTTTGGTCGCATCACCTTCTTGGTGACCAAGGTCAACCTGAAATGATGAAATTGATTTCCGGTGAGATGGTAACGGCATTTGAACTGCTCACGCAGGGACTTGCGCTTTTCATTACGCTTGTAACACTCTGGAAGGCACGTCCACTGAAAATGACAATGGAGTTAAAGTATCTTCTTGGCGGACTCATTGGGTTTGGTCTGGCTGTACCTGCTGCTATCATTCAAGCAGATATGGGGATGAACAGAGTACTGCATAATACACAGTGGATTATTGGAGCGCATGTGCATATTGCACTGATTGTTGGTCTTTATATGACACTCTATTCTGCTGTTTATGTACTGTGGCCGATTGTGACAAACAACACAAAGCTCTACTCGCATAAGCTCTCGAATACACACTACTGGTTACACCTCATAGGTGGTATCGGGATGGGTGCATTTATGGGTATGGCCGGACTAGACGGAATGCTTCGTCGTCACCTCTATGTTGACGGACAGTTCAATCCAGACATGATATTTGCGGCTATTTGTGGAAGTATGCTATTAATTGCATGGTTTGTATTCTTATATAACATTGTTATGAGTGTTGGTATCAAAGGGTTAATCGGAATCTTTTTACCTGCAGAAGATAAAACTGCTTCTTATGGTATAGAAGATGAGATAGAACCAGCAGATGACCCTGCATTTGCAAATTAGAAAAAAAGAGTCTGGAAATACTCCAGACTCAAAACAAGGAAATCAAAGTTGATAAACTTACAACGAGTTGCTAAAGAGATAAAAACAGTAGGTCTTTATGATTTGGTACTGCAAGATGTTCAGCGATTCTGGAAGAAAAATCGTGTCAGTGAAGATGAGATACATGAGGCGATGCAAAAGCGTCCTGAAATCTTAAATGATTATATGCAGACAACTGTTGAGTATAATCTGAGCAATATTCATATAAGAGACATTAAGACAGATGATTTAAAAGATGAGTGCAAGTCCAAAGCAAAGCAGGTGAATGAAAATTTAGCTTCGTTGCGTGAGCTTGAAAAATATACACTTGATTTTGAACAGAGTGCTACACTTGTCATCATCTTTTCAATCGAATTTTTTGTTCTTTTCTCTGTGCAGTATTTCATAGTGCTTCTCAACCTAAAAGATTGGCAGTGGTGGATTTATGGTCTTTTTGCTTCTTCTGTAGCACTAGCGTATTGGTATGGGAAGAAGCAGAGCAGACTTTATGCAACAAATAAAAAGATATATGATGAAAAATATTTGCAAACCAAAGCATTACTGGAGGATTTGCAAGAGCAAGGGTGCATCAAAAAAGAGGACTTGATGATAGAAGAGTGTGATGAACATGTCTAAGAAGATAAAGTTAGCATATACCTGGGATAAAGAGACTTTCTTACAGGCAAGCAAAGCCATTTATGACTTTAATATGAAACACTCTCCAAAGAGATTTTTAGGGTGGTTTTTTATAGCACTTACACAGTTCGGTGTTGTTGGAGCACTCAAAAAAGATGTTTATGGACTGTTGATTATCTCAACTTTGCTTGTGATTTACTGGTACGCTTTGCGTTGGCCACTGCGTAAAAATATGCTGCTTCGTGGATTTATGGCTTCTGATATAAAAAATCATAAGTTTAGCATTGAGATAGATGAGAATAACTTGAAAATTGATGGAAGTTTTATAGAGTGGCGAGAGATTTTAGAAGTTATCTCTTTATGTGATGGTTATCTACTATATAAAGGGGACTCCTTTCTCTTTTTTCCAAAAAGTACATTTAAATCTACAGAAGATAGAGAAAAGTTTATTGTACTGGTAAAGAAAAAAGAGATATTTTATAAAAAGGAGTGTTAATGGCATATCTGTTTATGGGAATAATTGTCCTTTTTTTAGCTGGAATCATTATTGTTGGTATGACAATGGACAAAGAAGACTTAGCGGAATAAAATAGCATTTGCTTATTTTTTATCCACTGTTTTAGAGTGAGGAGTCTTATATCTGTGTATAATATGCCTAATATTAAACCCAAATTATGTAATAGAGATTTCTAAAATTTGGGTTAAAGCAAACAGAGGCAAGAGATGAGCAAGACACCCTTAGAGAGTTTTATAGATCACAAAGCAGATACAGGAATGCAGTGTGGTTCATACTCCATTGATGTTCCACCGCTTAAAGAAGGAGAACAGTACCGTTTTCACTTTGATGCAGTGAAGTGTGTTGGTTGTCGCTGTTGTGAAGTTGCCTGTAACGAACAAAATAACAATCCTGCAGATATAAAATGGCGTCGTGTCGGTGAGATGGAAGGTGGGGACTTTCCGGTTTTTACTCAGATGCTCAACTCCATGTCCTGTAATCATTGTATAGACCCGGAGTGTATGAAAGGGTGTCCTACAAACTCATATATCAAACTTGATAACGGAATTGTTTTTCATGATGATGATGTCTGTATAGGGTGTCAGTACTGTACATGGAACTGTCCCTATCAGGTACCTGTTTTTCATGAAGAGAGAAATATCGTCACCAAGTGTCATATGTGTCATGAGAGGCTTGATGAGGGGCAGAGTCCTGCATGTGTTCAAGCCTGTCCTGCAGGGGCTATAGAGATAGAAGTGGTCAATGTTGAAGAGTGGTTAAATCGTGACATAGATGAAGAGGCAAATATGCCGTTTTTACCGGATGCCCGCATCACAAACTCAACAACTCGCTACACACTTCCTGATAACCTACCTGAAAATATGAAAGAGATGGATGAGCATATATTAAAACCTGCTCATAAAGAGATACCGCTTGTCTTTATGACAGTGCTTACACAGATATCTTTAGGTGGTTTCTTTGCCCTCTTTTTGGGTGATGTGATGAGCCTTTTTGGATTTGAGAGTACAAACTGGATCATGGCTCTGCTGGTTATGCTTCCGGCTGCCATTGGTCTACCACTCTCTGCACTGCACCTTGGTCGTCCGTTTTTGGCTCTTACTGCGATGAAGAACATCAAAACTTCTTGGCTCTCACGTGAGGCATTGGCTCTTGGCGTCTTTACTGGGTTGATGTCTGGTGTTGTGGCACTTTATTTCTTTGATGTTTCACAGTTCTTAAGACTCTTGATAGAAGCTCTTACACTTGCTGTAGGCGTGTATGGAATCTATGCACAGAGTATGATTTACCGTATAAAAGCGCGTCCGTCATGGAATCGTATAACGACGAACTATAAGTTTTTCGGAGTAGCTTATATCGGTGCATTTTTACTTGCATTTATCAGTAGTTTATCGAGTGTGCAAGAGGCAATTATTCCACTTACAACGATGGGAATGCTTGGTGCACTTGCACAGCTCTTCTTCTCTTATGAAGATATACGTACACTAGATGCCAAAGAGAATGCGTACCAACTGCAACGTACAAAGCGACTACTTAATGAAAATTTTTCGAATGTGAAGAAGATACGTTTTGTAACACTTCTATTAGGAGGTGTGCTGCTCCCACTTTTAGCACTTGTTTTTGTCAGTGGTGCATCTATGATGATGGCCTCTGTGATTTTAGGGCTAACGCTACTTGTGAGTTTTGCAAGTGAGATAGCGGACAGATTTCTTTTTTATACGACAGTTGTACCACTTGGTATGGCTGGTGGATTTTTCGTAGGAAAGCAGAGATAAGTTCTAGAGTCTGCTTTTTTAGAGATAAGTGCTTTGACAAGGGCACTTTTGATGGAGTTGTAAGCTTCTTCATTTTGTTTGAGGATTTTTTTCTCACGCTGGAGTTTTCTACTTAGTGTGTCAAGCTCTTTTTGCAGGGCTACATACTCAGAGAGTCCTTTTTGTTTTACAACTTTTTGCAGTATCTCTTCTTTTTTCTCTTTAATCTGTTTGAGTTTTTCTTGTTCTTTTAGAATCTCCTCTCTTACTACTTTTTTCTTCTCATCATCTTTTGTGATGTCGAGTTTGTCATTTAAAATATTTATGGAGCGGGTAGTATGTTCTATCTCGATCTCCAGACTTGCCTTTTCACTCTGTAACAGCTCATTGTTTTTAACAGGAGAGAGTCCGTTGACATAAAATTTTTGAACTCTTTTTTGAAAATCATTTTTCTCTTTTTTGAGTTCAATTATGGATGTTTTAGCCTTTGTATAGATCTTTACAATACTGAGCATTGAGGGAACTGTCCATCGAAGGCCATTGTCTGCTTCGATGTGAGGGACTTTATATTTGACACCTTTTACAACCAAAATATCTTGAGAGTAGTAGTTGAGAAAATCCATCATATAACGATTGGAGATAGCGATCTCATCTAAGATGAGTTCAGAGATAAAAGAGAAGACCTCTTTAAAGTGGATACGAAAAATATAACCGGCAAAACCGAGAAAAAATTCATCTTCATCATCATAGATTTTGGCAAGTTTCTCTAGGGTGATTGCATGGATGTACGAGAAAACATTTCTCTCAAACTCATCATTGGAAATTTTTTTGACGATAAAATATTTATGAACAAACTCTTTGGCAACTTCGAAGAAGAAGGTTTTGTTCTCTTCTTCTTCGAAAAATTCATTATAAAAAGATTGCAGCTCCTCTTCTTTGATACCGTTATAGCGATTTTTGACTGTGTTTTTATCTTTTTCTGCGACCTGTTTCCGGACTGTTTCATCAATGATTTTGATAAAAAGATTACCTTTCTTACTGATAACGACAGCATTTTGTGTCAGCTCAAATGCGGCGCGGATATATGCTTTTATAAGATCTTTTTGTGCATCTTCTGTAATGGGAATATTTTTAAATAAGAAATCAGTTATGCGAGATACCAGAGTACTTTTGAGTAAAATCTGGTTCTCTTTGCCTTTATAATCATAAAGTATTTCATCTTCATAATTTTCAATTATCTCTACTAAAGCATCTAAAATCTGTTCATCTATATCTATTTGTCTGTGCATAAGATTATTTTATCGAAAAATTTATTTTTATTGCTTAATTTTTGAACTCTTTTGTAGAGAGGCATCTTCTATTTTATGATATTATTGAGTAATAATTTGATAAAGAGTATTTCATGATAAGCAAGATAAAAGATTTTTTAGGTTTTGACATAAAAGAGGATAAGTTTAAACTCTCCAGTGATGAAGTTTTCGGTATGATCGCTGATGAACGAAAACCTGATAAATGGGTTTTTTCTACTTGTGGATACTGTGGAGTAGGATGTGGACTCTACATTGGCGTCAAAGATGGTAAAGCGGTCTATACAAAAGGAAATCCCAAACACTTTGTCAATCAGGGAACACTCTGTCCAAAGGGTCTCTCAGAACATCAAATGATAAACTCTCCACACAGAATAGCAACGCCACTTATCAGAAAAAACGGTACGTTGCAAAGTGCAACTTGGGATGAAGCATTCAGTAAAGTAAGTTCTGAGTTCAAACGCATTCAAAAAACCTATGGAAACAAAGCTGTTGCAGTTATTGGAACAGGACAATTTTTAACAGAGGAGTTTTATACACTTGGAAAGTTTGTGCAACTAGGTCTTCGTACAAATAATTATGACGGTAACACAACACTTTGTATGGCCTCAGCTGTTATGGGTTATAAACAATCACTTGGAAGTGACGGACCTGTAGGGAGTTATGAGGATTTTGAAAAAGCAGATACTATCTTTTTAATCGGTGCAAATATCGCAGATAACCATCCAATTTTGACTTTGCATATCAACAAAAATAAGCGTGAGAAGAAAAAAGTCATCGTCATTGATCCACGTGCTTCAAAAACTTCACAGATGGCAGATGTTTATGTTCCAATCAAGCCGCGTACAGATTTGGCCCTATTTAATGGTCTTGCTTACATCATCTTAGAGCAAGGCTGGGAGAATGAAGGCTATATCAAAGCAAATACGACAGGTATCAAAGAGCTTCGTAAGCATCTTCAGGATTACCCACCACAAGAGGTAGCAAATATTACTGGCATCGATGTAAAGACTCTTTATGAGCTTGCACGTGAGTTTGTCTCTCAAGAGAGAGTACTAAGTGCTTGGACCATGGGAGTCAATCAATCCTTTATGGGAACTGATACTGTAAGTGCCATCATCAATCTGCATCTCTTAACAGGGCATATCGGTCGTGAAGGTGCCGGACCATTTTCCATCACAGGACAGTGTAATGCGATGGGTACACGTGAGACAGGTTTTACATCTTCTTTGCCGGGCTATAGAAACTACGGTGATGAAAAAGCACTCAAAGAATATGCAAGCATTGTGAATGTTCCAGAAGAGATCATCCCACGTGAGCGTGGGTATAAATATGCTGAGATTATCGATGCGATAGACAGAGGTGAGATAAAAGCACTTTGGATTACAGCAACCAATCCGCTTGTGAGCTTTGTAAATCAGGAAAAACTGCGTAAAACTTTGGCAAAACTTGATATTTTAGTCGTTCAGGATGCATTTTTAGGTGATACTGCACAGATTGCAGATGTAGTATTTGCAGCAGCAACATGGGGTGAAAAAGAGGGAGTCTATACAAACTCGGAGCGTCGTTGTAACAAAGCCAACAAGGCAGTAGAGCCGTATGGTGAGAGTAAGAGTGACTTTGATATCATTCTAGAGTTCTCAAAATATTTCGAAGGTGTCAATGAGATGCTCTTTAATGGTTGGAGTGAGCCACGTGATGCTTTTGAAGAGTGGAGAAAGGTCTCAAAAGGACAGCTGTGTGATTATAGTGGTATCACTTATGAGTTACTAGAAGAGCATGGCGGGATTCAGTGGCCGTGTAATGAGCAGTTTCCACTTGGATCAAAACGTCTCTATACGAAAGATATACCATTTAGAACGCCGGACCAAAAAGCAAAACTGCTTCCTTTAGAGTGGCATCCGATGGCAGAGCCGGTAAGTCCTGAGTTTCCAGTGATACTCAATACCGGTCGTACAGTTGAGCAGTGGCATACACGCACAAAAACGAGAGCAATTGATATCTTGGATAACCTAGCACCAGAAGCATGGGTAGATATAAGCCCAAATGATGCGAAAAAACTCAAGGTAAAATCAGGTGATAGAATGAGTCTCAGTTCTCCTCGTGGTCGTGTGGATGATGTAGTAGTGCGTGTGACAGGAAGTGTAAGACCGGGAACGGTTTTTGTACCGTTTCACTTTAACGAACAGCTTGTCAATGCCCTTACAAATGAGAGCTTCTGTCCAAAGTCCGGTGAGCCAAACTTTAAACAGACTGCCATTCAACTTCACTCTAAAGCAGTGCCAGAGGGACTAACACTTGAAGAACAAGAGGTGAGCGGAGCGATAGCACATCATAAAGTTGTTTATGAGGGTGTGGCGCATAAGGTTAGAGAGAAGGAAGAAGAGGCTTATTAAGGATTGACTCTAGCCAATAAATGACCGCTAGTGTATTTATTGGCTATGAAGTCTTATTAGATAAAAAAGAATTGATATATAATATTTGCAATTACAGAACATATAATAGAAATAGCAATTAGTGTTAATGAAAAATATTCTAGTTTATTTTTGCTATCAATAAAATTTTGTAATTCTTTTTCTGCTCTTTTAGTAATTAGTATAAAACTGCTTGTTTCGTAATATCTTATAATTTGCCTTGTATATATTGCGATTCCTAATATTGAACCAATAATAAGAAAAATAATACTACTCTTTTTATTTATTAAACTAGGTGTGTTATCTTTTTGTGTTTTTAAAAAATTAGCTAATTCATTATTGATTTTTTGTGAACTAAAATTATTTAAGCTTAAATTGCTATCAACATTATTATTAACTAAATATGATGCTAACAATGCTTCTTGTGCCTTATCTTCTTTAATTCCAATATTAATAATTTTAGATATAGATTTTCCTCGAATATCTCTTTTAGATTCAAGGCTCTCTATTAAGAATAAACTATAAATAGTTGTCATTAATAGTAGTAATGTCAAAAAAGTATTTTTGTTCATTGTTTGTCTTATTTTTTTTGCAATTGTTAATTTTTTTGGTGGTGTCAAACGAACTGCTAAAATTGGCACTAAAGGAAGTGAGTTAAAAGTTACTTTTTAAACACAAACCTTAAAAAATCAAATTAATTTTTGATAGACTCCATTTCATCTTTTTTGAAAGGAG
>NZ_JALCZL010000024.1:0-30713 GCF_039667035.1 Sulfurimonas sp. NWX79 | reverse complement strand
ACAACAGACCACGAAAATCTCTTGGCTTTAAAACTCCTGCTCAAGTTTTTTATGCTACAGTTTCAAAAGTAATGGCTGCATAATTAAGAGGTGGAAATTGCATTTATTGGTTGAATGGGCGGTTGAATGGGCGGGTTGAATGGGCGGGATAATTCTATAGTGAAATATATAAATCAGAGTTGTGAAAAATAAATTTGTTGTGATTTTTAAGTTTGAAAAAGTGGTGACCCCTAGGAGACTCGAACTCCTGTAACATGGATGAAAACCATGGATCCTAACCGCTAGACGAAGGGGCCACTTTTTGAAGGTGTTACTATATGAAATGGTGTCCCGTGATGGATTCGAACCATCGGCCACATCATTAAAAGTGACGTGCTCTACCAGCTGAGCTAACGAGACATAAACTCTCTTTGTTAAGAGGTCGAAATTATAGACAAATAGATACCATATGTCAAGAAAAACAGTGCTAAATTTTAAAATTTATGTGATTTTTGTAGATTAATAAGCAATTAAATAGTTTTTAACTACAATCGACTCTAAATATTAAGGTGTATGATGAAAATATATAAGGTTTTAACATTTTTTCTTCTTGCGATTTTCTTATTTACTTCATGTGCACAAAAAGTAAGAATCAAAGCACTTGAACCAGCAGAAGTTGACAGGATTTCAGAGACAAAAAAGATAGCCGTACTGAGTTTTAAAAATGATCGTGTCGGACTCTCTAGAAAGATAGAAGCACAGCTTGCAGGTTTTCGAATAAACAATAAGAAATATTTTACTATTGTAAGTAGAACAGATATCAATACGATTATAGAAGAACAAAAACTTCAAAGCAGTGGTTTGGTAGATGAGGACAGCTCAGTAAAAGTAGGAGAGCTTATCGGTGCTGAGGCGATTATCTCAGGTGATGTTAGACGTCCTACAAAGCAGGACAGTTATTATTATGAACCGCGTGTCAAGTGTGCCAATACGAAGTGTAGTGAACTAAGATATTACAATATGCGTTGTGTGAAAAGAGTTGTGGGACTTGCTGCTGAGATACGTGTTGTAGATGTCTCACGTGGAGATATAATTTTTGCAGATACACTCAGCAGAAACAGAATCTTTAAACATTGTAATGATGATTCACGGGCACTTCCTTCTGTCTCCATTGCTGCACAAGATATGGCAAATGCACTGGCACGAGAGTTCACATATAAACTGACACCGCATTACCGGGAATTTTATGTCACTCTTTTAGAAGATCCGGACTTGGACTACACATCCCAGCAAGAGAAATTTTTAAAGTTTGCCCTAGAGTACATTGAACAAGCAAGATATGATAAAGCCGAGCAGCTTTTGACACGTCTAATAGACTCAACAGATGGAAAAAGCTATGTTGCTTTTTATAATCTGGGAGTGATAAAAGAGGCTGAAGGTAAGTATGAAGAGGCAAAAGAGTATTATGAGTATGCTGATAATCTTATGGTTGAACCTGTCAAAGAGATAAATGAGGCTATTGTACGTATAAATACTTTAATAGCCAAAAGAAAGAAAACTTTAGAACAATTAGGAAAATAATGAAACTGTTTTATATATGTTTAGCCTCAATAGTATTGTTAAGTGGATGTGGCAAATTAAAGGAGCGTATAGTTGTCAAAGAAAAAACACTGCCCTCTTGGTATATGCAGCCTCCAGCTTCCAATGCAAGAGAGATTTATGGTGTAGGTGAGGGCAAAGACAAACAAGAAGCGCTTTCAAATGCACTTGCTTCATTGCTGGCAACGCTGAGTGTTTCCATCTCTTCAAAGTACAGTGCTAAGAGTGTTGTGCGTAAGGGTACAGTAAACAGACATGATGCGACATACGTCAATGAGACACAAAGTGAAGTTCAAAAGATTCGTATCAGTAGCTATGAAGTATTGCAGTCTGCCAAACTTGGATTTAAAAAGTATGCAGTTCTGATTAAAGTAGATAGAATGAAGTTTTTTCAAACACTGCAAAAAGAGATAGACCAGGAATTTGCACTGATAGCTTCATGGGAGAAAAACAGAGCAGATAAAAATGCTCTTGAGCAGTTGTCATTTTATAAGAAAGCACTGCAAAACTTGAGTGATTTGCAAAACAGACTACTCGTGATGAGTGTTTTAAATGAAAGATTTCAATCACAAAAATATTTGCAAAAGTATGAGAAGCTACGAAACAAAAGAGATAAACTTTTACAAAGCATAACATTTTGGGTTGTATCAGACTATAGACCATTAAGTGGACCGATTGAAAAAGGGCTGAGCTCGAAAAAACTCAAGATAAAAAATCTTCACAATGCGTATCACTTTACAATCTATGTAGATTCAAATATGCAAAGAGCAAGCTCTTATGGTTTTTACATTGCAAGAGCACAGATAAACATCGCTACAAAAGACAACAGTGGAAATATTCTAGCAACGAATTCACTCAACATTACAGGACAATCTTCCCAAAGTTACAGTATTGCTAAACAAGATGTCGCAAAAAAACTCTCCAAGCAAATAGATAAAGAAGGCATTGCAAAAATACTCAATTTAGACATTTAGGAATCATTTACTACAAAGGAATATACTTTCACTATATAGATATAAAAAAGGTAGTGAAGATATGATTTCTAAGATTGAAAATATAAAAAAAGAGGTTGCAAAAGTTGTCGTTGGGCAAGAGAAGATGATAGATTCTCTTCTGATTGCTCTTTTATGTGAAGGACACATTCTTATCGAAGGTGTGCCCGGACTGGCAAAAACAACAACAGTAAATGCACTCTCTAAAGCACTTGGACTTGACTTTAAACGTGCACAGTTTACCCCTGACCTTTTACCATCAGATATTTTAGGTGCTGAGATTTATGACCCGCAAAATAATCAGTTTAAAATTAAAAAGGGGCCTATCTTTACCAATCTTTTACTTGCTGATGAGATCAACCGTGCACCGGCAAAAGTTCAGTCTGCACTGCTTGAAGTGATGCAGGAAAAGCAGGTAACCATTGGTGATACTACTTTTAAGATCGATCTTCCTTTTTTCGTTATGGCAACACAAAACCCGGTAGAACAAGAGGGAGTTTATCAGCTTCCAGAAGCACAGCTTGACCGTTTTATGCTCAAACTTGTCGTGGGCTATAACACGAAAGAAGAAGAGCTTGAGATTGCACGCCGTATATCAAGTGGCAACATGGAAAATATTATGCCTGTCATTGATAAAAGCGAGCTTGATGCCATTAAAGCTGCTGTACGTGATGTACATGTCGATGCTGAGGTTGAGAAGTATATGATAGAACTTGTCAATGCAACAAGATATCCAGAAGAGTATGGTCTAGAAGATATTAAAGATTTCATACAGTTTGGAGCATCTCCGCGTGTAAGTATCGATATGTTCAAAGCTGTCAAAGCGATGGCATTTATGCGCGCAAAAGATTTTGTAACACCTGTTGATGTTGCCTACATCGCAAAAGAGCTGATGCGTCACCGTATCGTTTTAACATATGAAGCAGAGGCTGAAGGTATCACAACAGATGAAATCATTCAAAAAGTGCTTGAAGCGGTAGCAATCCCATAAGGCGGCAAAAGTGAGCAAACTACAAAAAATACTTGTTCGGGCTCGCCGTCAAGTCTTCTCGGAAATGGTTGGAAACAATCCTTCCATTTTTCAAGGAGAAGGGTATGATTTTATCGAGCTGCGTGAGTATATGCCGGGTGATGATATTCGTCATATTGACTGGAATATCACCGCAAAACTGCAAAAGCCCTATATCAAAATATTTCGTGAAGAGCGTGAGCTTAATGTCGTTGTAGCATCTATGCTTAACGGAAGTGTACATTTTGGTTCAAAACGATTTAAACAGGATGTCATCGCAGAGATCATTGCGATGCTCAGCTTCTCTACGATAAAAAACGGTGATTTGCTAAGCTCGTATATCTTTACAGATAAGCTAGAGTCTCATCTCAAACCAAGTAAGAAGCTTTTTTCTGTGCATAAAAATGTTGATGAGGTAGTGAACTTTGAAGCTTTGAATCACAAAGCAGATTATAAAGTGCTTGCAGATACGCTTTTTAAACGACTAAAAAGGAAGTCCCTCATTATTGTAGTGGGAGATTTTTTTGAGATTCCTGATTTTAAACTTTTGGCAAAAAAACATGAAGTTGTTGCTGTTGTTGTACGGGATATCTTAGAAGAAAAACCACCGAAAATGGGATTTGCTTCACTCATTGACCCAGAGAGCGGTAATGTTTTAGAAGGTGATTTTAATGATGCAACAGTAGCTTCATATGCAAAAAAAGTGACTCTGCATGACCGAGAGCTCTATGCTACATTTAGAAAGCATCATGTGCGTTTTACCAAAGTTTATACACATGAGAGTGTTGGTGTGGCACTCAGAAGATTGTTTGAGGGTAGATAAGATGCAAAATATACAAACGCAAGAGATACCACTTCATGATATCAAACCACTGCTTGAGATAGAGGATTATTCGTTTTACTATTTTGTAGGCGTGCTTGGTGTTGGAACTATTATCATTCTTAGTGGAATCTATCTGTTATATAAGTATTTTAGTGCAAAGAAAAAGTTCAATCTTCGAAAAGAACATTTTAACCTTCTGCAAGATATTGACCTGCATGAGACAAAAAAAGCTGCATATAGATTGACAGAGTATGGTGCGACCTTTGCAAATGACAGCCAGCGGCATCAAAAAACCTACCATGATATGCTTGAGCATTTAGAGAAGTACAAGTATAAAAAAAGTGTTGATGATTTTGACAGTGAAACACTACGAATTATAGAGTTGTATAGAGGTATGATAGATGTTTGATGGAATCTATTTTGAATTTCCAAAAATAGCCTTTGTAATCTTCTTTTTTATTGCGTGTGAAACACTTTGTAAGATGAAGCTTCCATCCATCTACTTTCCTCACGCAAGCCAATTTATGAAAAGCAATATTGCTACATCAAAACTGTTGTTTTTTCTAAAATGGATAGGAATAGTGATGCTGATCTTAGCTTTGATGTCTCCGGTCAAAGATGAACCTTACGAGCTTACACCAAAGCAGGGGCATGAGATAGCTTTGATTTTAGATGCATCCCAGTCAATGGAGGCACGAGGTTTTGATATGAATGACCCGATGGCGACACGTTTTGATGTCGTCAAAAAGATAGTAAGAGATTTTATACAAAAACGAAAGAGTGACAACATCGGTCTTGTTGTCTTTGGAGTATACTCCTTTATCGCTTCACCACTTACCTATGATGAACATATACTCTCACGTATAGTTTCACAGCTCCAAATCGGTATGGCAGGAAAATATACTGCACTCTATGAAGCATTGGCACAAGGGGTCAATCTCTTAAAGATCTCCAAGGCAAAATCAAAAGTAGCGATTTTACTGACAGATGGATACTCTACTCCACAGGTTGACAAAATCCCTCTTGATGTTGCTATAGATTTGGCAAAAAAAGAGGGCGTGAAGGTGTACCCTATCGGTATAGGCGGACCAAATGAGTACAATCGTGCAGTACTTGTTAAGATTGCAAAAGAGACAGGCGGTGTTGCATTTGGTGCTTCGAGTGCAGATGAACTTAAAGCTGTTTATGCGAAGATCGATGCACTGGAGAAGAGCGATATTAAAAATGAGACCTTTACTTACTTGAAATATTACTACTTCTATCCACTCTTTATAGGACTAATTTCATTGATGCTTTACATCTATCTGAGAAATAAAAGAGGGAGTGCATAATGAGTTTTTTACATCCAGAATTTTTATACTATATGCTACCACCACTTTTTATCTTGTTCGGATTACTTTTAACACAAAAAGAGGCTCAGGCAACTTTTTTTTCTGAGGAGGTGATGGATAGACTGCGTGTAAGTGCCAATACCTTGACACTCAAAGCAAGAAATGCACTTTTTATGCTTATTGGTATTTTACTGATTTTTGCACTTGCCGGTCCGGTTATCAAAGAAGGAAAAATAGAGATAAAAGCCAAAAGTGCGGACATTATGATAGCACTTGATATCTCAGACTCCATGCTGGCAACGGATGTCTATCCAAATCGTCTAAAACTAGCCAAACAAAAGGCTTTGGAATTTTTACGTCTCGCACCAAATGAGCGTATTGGCATCATTGCGTTTGCCAAAAACTCCTATCTGGTCTCACCGCTTAGTTTTGACCACGGGGCTGTGGCATTTTTACTCAAAAATCTTGATACAAACTCCATAACAGAGCAGGGAACAGACCTGATGTCGATGCTTGAAGTAGTGGACAGAAGCATTAAAAATGAGTCACGCAGATATATTCTGCTTTTGAGTGACGGCGGCGATGTCGAAGATTTCTCACGTGAGATAGCGTATGCAAAAGAGCATAATATTACTGTTTTTATTTTAGGTATCGGAACAAAAAAAGGAGCACCTATCAAGCTTGAAAATGGTGAGTTTATCAAACAAAACGGAAAAATAATTTTGACAAAACTCAATGAAAAGATAGCTGACTTGGCAACAAAAACAGGTGGTGTTTACATAGAGGGAGTGAACTCCAACAGTGATATAAAAGCAATGTTGCGTGAGATAGAGGCAAAAGCGAAGAAAAAAGAGATGAAATCAGAAGAGATAGAGAAGTATATCCCACTCTTTTACTATCCTGTAGGACTTGCGCTTATTCTTCTGCTTATTGCTACATCATCTATGAGTAAACGAAAAAAAGTAGATGTACCATCTATGTTTCTGTTGGCTCTTATATTTTTTAATGCTCCTAGTGCCAAAGCAGGTCTTTTGGATTTTGTAGAATTAAAAGACGCAAAAGAGGCTTATAAGCATCAGAACTATAAAAAGTCAGCACAATATTTTGATGCCTATGCGAAAAAATCTGACAGTGGAGAGGCCTACTACAATGCAGGAAATGCACTCTATAAACAGAAAAAATATAAAGAGGCTTTAGAGAGTTATAAAAAGGCAACGTTCAGCAGTCGTGAAGCACGCGCGAAGAATTTTGCGAATATGGGAAATGCTCATGCCAGACTCGGGAGTGAAGAAGAGCTGAAAAATGCGATAAAAGTATATGAAGAGTCCTTGAAGCTCAAAGAAGATAAAGAGGTTCGTGAGAACTTGAAAGCTGTGAAAAAAGCGCTGCAGAAAAAGCAAGAGCAAAAAGAGCAAAATAAACAAAATAAGCAAAACAAGCAACAGAACAAAAAGCAGCAGAATCAAAAAGATCAAAAGAATCAACAGCAGCAACAACAACAGCCACAAGAGCAGCAAAACAATAAAGATAAAAACAGAGAGAACAAACAACAACAGCAGCAGAACAAACAAGACCAACAAAATAAGCAGAGTCAGCAAAATGACAAAGAAAAAAATCAGGAGAGAAAATCTCAAAAGCAGAGTGAAGAAGAGAAGAAAAACCAGGAAAAAAATGCTCAAGAACAAAAGAAAAATGAGCAAGAACAAAAAGATAAAGAGCAACAGAACAAGTCGAAAGAAAATGCAAAAAAAGCCAAAGAGAAACTCAAAGAGTTAAAAGCCAATGAAGAGAACAAAAAACAAGATAAAAAAGAAAAACAGGATGCTTCAATGGCGCAGATGAAAGATATGAAAGATAAGATGAGTGATGCTGAAGAGAAGAAGTGGCTTAAAGCTTTAAACTCGCAACAAAACTCCTATCTGTACAGATTAAACAAAGAAAAACCTATAAAGGAAGACCAAAATGAAAAACCTTGGTAAAAAAATATTTATACTATTAACATTTTTAACTACAACAATCTATGCAAGTGTCACAGCACGTGTTGAACCACCTGTGGTTTACAGTGGTGAGACTGCAACCTATGTACTGACAATCACTGGAGAGAAGGTCCATAAGCCGGTACTTACAGATATCTGTGGCAATGATATTATAGGTTCAAGTTCACAGACCAGCATAGAAATGGTCAATATGGATTATAAAAAAAGTTATGTTCTCTCGTATGAATTTGTACCACAAAAGAGCTGTGTCATAGCACCAACGGATGTTGAGATTGATGGCAAGATGGAAAAATCAAATGAAGTAAAAGTCGTGGTAAAACCTGCATCACAAGATAAAAATGCGGCTTTTCTCCTCTCACTCAAAGTATCGAAGAGTGATGTTTTTGTCGGTGAGCCCTTTATTTTACATCTTGAATTAAAGCAAAACAGACGTGCAGCTGTTGTGGACAGTAAGTTTATAGAGCCTGATTTTAAAGGGTTTTGGGTAAAAGGCAAATCTCAGGCCACAAGAGAAGAGACTCCCGAGTATATCATTACACGTGCTGATTATAAATTAGCAGCACAAAGAGAAGGAAACCTGACAATCAAACCTGCACAGCTTCGCATCGCATCGCGTGTGAACCGTCGTGATATGTGGGGCTCTTTTATGCCGCAGGTAAAGTGGAAAAACTACTACTCCAATGAGGTGCAAATTCATGCAAAACCACTGCCAAACAATGCAGAAATCGTAGGAAATTTTACAATATCTGCCGAAGCAAACAAGCAAGAGATAACACCAAATGAGGCTGTAAATGTAACTGTTACTGTAAAAGGTGAGGGGAATTTAGAAGATATTGAGAGTTTTAAACCTTACATAAATGGTGTCAATGTTTTTGATGAGAAAATCGAGATTCATGGTGATACTCTCACCCAAAAACTTGCATTTGTCTCTGATAAGGATTTCACAATCCCACCTTTTAAACTCGCTTTTTATAATCTAACAACAAAAAGGGTGGAGCAGATAAAGACAGAGCCGATTCACATCAAAGTTAAAGGATCTGCTAAAACGACAACATCACTAAATATCAAAAAAGATGAAGCGCCAAAACTTGTTGTAAAAAAAGCACAAGAGCAGAGTGTGACTGCTGGTAGTGCTTTTTCTTATATCTGGCTGATTATTGCTTTTGTTGTCGGTATCATAGTCGGAGCAGTATTGATGCTTACGAAATCATTTCAAAAAGCAAAAAAAGAGAAACGTTTTAACATCAAAGATGAAAAACTACTCCTCTTAAAACTCTTACCATACAAAGACAGTGATAAAGATGTCAAAATTATTGTTGATACTTTAGAGGGAAATCTGTATGGAGATAAAAAAGAGAAAATTGATAAAAAACTTTTAAAAGAGGTTTTAAAGAGGTACGATATTTCTTAGAAAATATCGTGCAGTTTATTGGCGTCAGCCATCTCCTTGTGAACTTTTTCCCACTCATCATTTTGAATATTTTTTTTCATGGTATTGAGCTCTTTTTGGAAAAGCTCTATTGCTTCAAGAAGGTTCTCTTTGTTCTGTCTGAAGATATCTTCCCACATATTCGGAGAGGATTTGGCAAGGCGGCTCATAGAACGGAATCCACCGGCTGCGAGTGCTAAAATATTGTCTCTTTTTTCTTGTTTCATCACTGTATTTGCAATAGAGTAAGAGACTGCGTGAGGCATATGAGAGATAAATGCGGCATGTCTGTCATGTTCGTTTGATTTCATAAAGTACTTTTTCATCTTCAGTGCTTTAAATATCTTACGAGCCACTGCTCTTTGGTGTTCACCGCTCTCTTCCAAGTCACAGAGTACTACGACTTTATCTTCATAAAGTCCTTCAAGTGCTGCGTGAGGACCGAAGTTTTCAGTTCCGGTCATTGGATGTGCCGCTACAAAATTCTTGCGAATTTCATGAGGCACTGCTGCTACAATCTTTGCTTTTGTACTTCCAAGGTCAATGATAGTCGCATCTTTTTGGACATCTTTTAAATCCTGTAAAGCGGCAATGACACCATTTACAGGAATAGCTAAAAAGATAACATCATATCTCTTTACCTCTTCAAAAGAGACGATTTTTTCTACAAGTTTAAGTGAAAGTGCATCTTTTTGATGCTTTTTATTGTGGTCGTGTCCAACAATTTCATCAATAAAATCTAATTTTTTAAGACTTAGTGCCAAAGAACCACCCATAAGTCCAAGTCCAATTATTGCTACATTCATTTTCTTTCTTTTTGTTGAATTTGCAAAATTATACTAAATTTACTTAATATTAACCTCATAATGGGTAAAATCTCTTCTAATTTTAACTATGGAATTTTAATGAGAATACTTTTATCAATCTTTTTTATCCTGTTTACAAGCACGCTATCCGCTGAAGTTGTGAAATCAATTCAATTTGACGGTATGGTTCACATCTCAAAAAATGTGGCTTTACGAATGTTACCTTTTGAAAAAGGTGATGATATCAGTGAAGAAGAGGTTGATACGGCAATAAAAAAATACTTTGATCAAGGTTACTTCAACGATATCTGGGTTGAGTTTGAAAATGGGGATCTGACTTTTTATTTCAAAGAAAAATCTATCATCTCTCAAGTTGAACTCAAAGGCTGGAAAGAGAATGATGAAGATATCAAAGAAGCCGTTATCCAGATAAAAAAGGGTACGCTTTATGATGAAAAGAAGATTGAAGCTGCAAAAAAACGCATTATCGAAGCTATCTCTCAAGAGGGTAAAATTGACTCTGTAGTTGAAGTAAAAACAACATACCTCGAAAACGGTAGTATCAAAGTAACTTTCATTGTCAATGAAGGTGAAGAGATTACTATTGAGAAGATTGATTTTTCCGGTGTTTATGGATTGGACCCGGATGATTTTGATGATGTCATTGCCAATAAAGAACATCAGTTCATGGGATGGTTCTGGGGTCGCAATGATGGGAAGATGTCTCTACGTGATTTAGAGTATGATAACTTGAGAGTCCGTGACTTGTATATGCAGCATGGATATTTGGATGCCAAAGTTGATGAACCGTTTGTACGTGTAAACTTTGACAGTTATATGGCAGATATGAGTTATCAAATAACAGAGGGTGAGCAGTACTCCATCTCAAAAGTAACGATTTATCAGACAAAGCATGTTATTGACGATGCAAAGATAAAAGAGCTTATCTCACTGCAAGAAGGTGATATCTTTAATGTTAAAAAATTCCGTGAAGATTCAGAGAAGATAAAAACACTCATAGCAGATAAAAGTTATGCTTTTGTTCAAGTTGTACCTGATTTGAAAAAAGATAAAGAAAAAAGAACTGTTGAAGTAGTCTTTCGTGTTATGCCTGGAGACAAAGTAAAAATCAGAAATGTACTTATCTCTGGAAATACTCGAACACTTGATAGAATCATCCGCCGTGAGCTTTATCTTGGGCCTGGAGATATGTACTCTCTTACAGATTTAAAAGATTCTCGTAATTCACTAGGACGTCTGGGATTTTTTGACAGTAATACCATTGAAGAGAAGCGTATCGATAATCATACAATGGATCTGGTTGTAAAAGTAAAAGAGGCACCGACCGGAAATGTCCAGCTTGGTGGAGGATATGGTTCATATGGAGGACTTCTTTTAAGTATTGGTGTCAATGACAGAAATATCTGGGGTTCAGGTATAAATGTCGGTGTCAAAGCTGAGAAGTCACAAACTTCACAGAGTTACTCATTCAATATCTCAAATCCGAGACTCAATGACAGTGACTTTAGCGGTAACTTCTCAATCTATCATTCTACATATGATTATAATGACTATACAACACTTACAGATGGTGCATCTATCGGTACCGGACATAGATTTTCCCGTCATATTACAGGATATCTTGGGTATGGTTATTCGAAAAATGATTATGAATTCGGTGCAGACTTTAATGCTTCACAATATGGAAGTACATACTATTTTGAAGCCTACAATAAAAGTTCTGTCACGATGAGTGTGAGTTGGGACTCTACAGATGATTATTATCTGCCTCGTGAAGGTTTTACACTTTCACAAAGTTTTGAAAAATCAGGTCTTGGTGCTGATGCGGACTTCTTAAAATCAAGAACAAACTTTGCAAAATATATAGGACTCGATGAATATGTGGGATTTGATGCGATTTTCAGATACAAAGCGCGATACTATGCACTTATAGATAACGGCTATATTCCACTGGCAGAAAAATTCTATATGGGTGGTATAGGCAGTGTCAGAGGATATGAGTCTTACTCTATCTCACCTATGATTGCCGATGATACAGGGACCGATACCTATAATGGTATTCCAATTAGAAGAATTGGGGGAACACAGACTTTTTCAAACAATATTGAAGTGAGTTTTCCTCTGATACCAAAAGCAAAAATGCGACTTGTAACATACCTTGACTGGGGAATTATTTCTGATAATATCAGTGCAAATATTTTAGATGGTACAAACAATCAATCTCGTGCCGGTTATGGAGCAGGGTTGGAGTGGTTCTCTCCTGTTGGACCAATTCAATTGATGTTCTCAAAAGCTATCAACGCACAAGTGAGTGATAAAACATCAAACTTCGAGTTTACGATGGGACAGCGCTTCTAAGAGCTAAAAATAACGTTGAAGTGCTGGTCTCTACACTCTAGCTTCGCAACTGCATGTTGTGAAAGATAGAGCTTCTCTTTGGAGCTTATCTTTAAAATCCCTTTTTCAAACTCCATTTCAAAGTCAATATTTCTAGGACGATGACTCAGCAGTGCTATAGAGAGTGAAAGTATATAACTAAGTGAATGAGTAATATGCGCATTATCCGGTAGGAGTTTTGCATAGAGCTGCAGATGTGTATCGGATGGGAGTTTGTTTTTTGCATACTTTGTCAATGTTGATATCAACATAATATTATGATGGCTAAAACCATACTCCAAAGCACTCTGAATAATATAATAGCTGTGTTTGTTTTGTGAGTAAAAATGAACATTACTACCCGCAGGATAGAGTTTAGCTGCAATGGTAAGGATATGTTTATATTCTGTATCAAGATTAAAATATTCACTTGTGAGTGTAAAGATTTTTTTACTTAAAAGTGCAAGATGGTTTGAGAATGTTTTGTCTTGAACATAGGAGTCTAAAATATAGCGTACTGAGGTATTGTAGTTCTGTGGAAACTTATGCCGTGAATTTCGAAGCAGGTCTGAGAGGTATACTCCCTCACGCACACCGACACCACTTGTAATGATCTTTGAGATAGCAATCTTCTTCATAAGTCTCTGCAGTATCAAAGCACCGGGTTTTATAACATCAAAACGATTACTTTTAATGAAAAGTGCTAACAGCTCTTCATCACTTTTTGTCTGCAGCAGACGTTTGAGATAATCTTTAAAAGTGTTACTGTTGTACTCAAAGGCATGGAGTTTGTTGAGTGGATAGAGAGACTCTTTTAAGATTGCATTTGAGATGGCACGAAAAGTTCCTCCAATTCCAATGAGCGTTGTAAGTTTCGATGTATCTGGAAGCTTATCAAGTTCACTATCAATATAAGCAACGGCACCATCAATATCATCTTTATCAAAGAAGAGTTCTTTAAGACGAACAGTACCAAGTTTTAAAGAGAGTGTATCAGTGACTGAGTCTTCATTGATAAAAGCAAATTCAGTGGAGCCCCCACCTATATCGATACTTAATGCTGATGTTTGTTTTGGTAGAAGATTTGCACAGGCAATAGCTCCAAAATAGGCTTCCTTTTCCCCTGAGATAACCTTTATATTGAGTTTTAGCTTATGTTTAACTCTTTGAAGAAACTCCTGTTTGTTTGGAGCATCACGCAGTGCAGAGGTCGCAACACAAAGAATTTTTCTGACTTTAAAAGAGTTGGCAATACTTAAAAAATCGCTGAGGGCATCAAATGTGCGCTGCATAGGAGTTTCTTGTAGCTCTCCGTTATGTTTGTAGGCATTTTGGGAAATTCTGACTTTTGATTTTTCTTCGTGGAGGAGATGAAATGCGTATCTTGAAGTTTTTTCATAAACAACCATTCTAACAGAGTTAGAACCGATGTCTATGATGGCAACCCGCTTAGCCAATTATAACTCTTCGTTCTCTTGGAGTTGTTTATATTTAAATTGAAGTTCTGCAATAGTTTCTACATTGTCTTTATCTGGAACTATACAATCAACAGGACAAACAGAGATACATGCAGGCTCATCATAGACACCTACACACTCAGTACAGCGATCAGGGTCAATATAGTAAATTGGGTCACCCTCTTCAATCGCAATTGTCGGACACTCTTCACGGCAAGCATCACATGCTATACACTCTTCATTAATTATTAATGCCATATTTAAAAACCTTATAAATCTATACTTATTTAATTCGTGAGAGATTTATAACAAAAGTAAGCTTTATTATTTTTGAAACGCTTTTAATTCCTTGGAAGAATACAAGATAATTTCGAATTTAGCTCTAAAGAAGCAACTGTACCATCAACTCCATCTGTTCTGTTTTTAATACTGATTTTTGCGCCAAGTGCATCGGCAGCACTTTTTGCAAGGAAAAGCCCGAGTCCGACACCACTTTTATTTCCCTGGCGTTTAAATGGTGCAAAAAGATCAACACTCTCATCGATACCACATCCTTCATCGATAACCTCGATGCGAAGACCATAGGAACCTTCCTGACTTCGTAAAAGTACACTTTTGTCCTTTGGCGTAAACTTAAGTGCATTTTGTAGAAAATTCTGAATGATTTGATTGAGAAGACTTACCTGCAGTGTCGCCATATAACCATCGGGTTTAAAATCCATAATGAGTTTTTTACCCTCATTTTCAGCAAGTAGTTTAAAATCATCTGCTTTTTGTTTTAGAATCCCAATCACATCGACTTCAATAGGTTTATCAAGTTGGGCTCCCTCTTGACGTCCTATATTTAAGATGTTGGAGACGATGATATTCATTTCATCTATTGTCTTATTTGTTGTTTTAAGGGCATCTATATATTCTTCAGGTGTACGTTTTTTAATGAGTGTTACCTGATTTTTGAGTTTAATGACAGCAAGTGGAGTTTTTAACTCATGCGCTGTACCAATAAAAAGTTCCTTTTGGTACTTTACAAAGTTCTGAATTCTGGCAATGAGGTGATTGATGGTTTCCCCAAGTGGTTCAAATTCTTGTGGCAGTGTATTGAGGTCTATTGGCTTGATAAGATGCTCATTCATATTTGAAAGCTTTTGCGAGAGCGTCTTGATAGGATTTACAAGCATTTTTGAGAGCATTACTGCATAGATGATAACAAGTAGGAATCCTGCAATATTAATGATGAAGATATAGTGTAGAATCTTATTTAGGAGTTTTTTTGTCAGTGTTACATCTTTTGTGATTTTAAGATAGCTTGTCTCTTTTAATTTAAATGGATAGATAAGAGTCAGGTATGTCTTTTTATCTTTTGTAATTTCATAGACATCCATATCCCCCATAGTTTTTTTTAAGTAGATTACTTCAACATTAAGAGAGAGAAAGTTCTCAGAAACAGCTTCTTCAAAACTAAATACAGATTTAAAGTTGGCAATATTTTTTGCGTAATGGATTAGTTCTTCTTTTTTCTCATCATAAATAGATTTTTCTATGTAAAAGTATAAAACAGAGGAGAATATAAAAATTAAAATTGCGGAAGAGAAAATAAGTTGGATTAGAAAGCTTTTTCTAATACTCTTTTTGGAAAACATCTATAATCCCTTTAAAAAATTTAAGGGATTATAGCATTCTTTGGATTAAACTTCTTTAGGGAAGCAGAAGCGATATCCACGACGACGAACAGTCTCGATCGTTGTGATAGAGAGTGGTTTGTCCATTTTTTGTCTAATCTGGTTGATTGCTACCTCAATTACATTTGGAGTAACAAGCTCTGGCTCTTCCCAGATAGCATCAAGAAGTTGCTCTTTTGAAACAATTTGATCACGGTGACGAGCAAGGTGCGTAAGTACTTCAAAAGGTTTTCCTTTGAGTTCAATTTCTGTCTCTTTGTAAGTGATCTTTTCTTCTTCAGGGTTGATTGTTAAATCTTCAATTTCGATGATATTACTTCCACCAAAACGTAAACGTGCTTCAATACGAGCAACCAGTACATCAAAATCAAACGGTTTTCTGATGTAATCATCAGCACCGGCACGAAGTGCTTCGATTTCACTCTCATTATCATCTCTAGCTGAAAGAACAACAACAACAGTTTTAGGAGTATTTGCTTTGATATCACCAATGATATCTACTGAATTTCCATCTGGAAGCATCCAGTCCATAAGAACTAAATCGTAGTTACGGATGTCAAGGTAATACTCACCATCTTTTAGTGTTTCAACAACATCGCTTTGGTAACCAAACTCTTTTAGTCCCTCTGCAAGCATTTTATTTAATGTTACTTCATCTTCTATAATAAGAATACGCATTCATTATTTCCTATTTCTAATATTTTGGCGGAATTGTATCATAATTTTAGGTTACTTTAAAGTTTTTTTCAATTTTTTTTAAAAAAAAATGAAGTTTGGATTAAGAATCAAATAGATACTGTTCCTCTACAGATACCCTACAGTTGGGAAGTATAGAGGGTTTTGTTATTTTTAGATGAAGGGTGTTGATCTTTGAAAAATTTTCTTTGAGTAATTGTGATAAGTCTTCTAAAGCATCTTCTATTAAAAGATATTTTTTATTTTTCATTGCAGTTTTTATAAACTCTGTAACATCTGCATAGTTTATAAAATCATTTTTATATTTGTAATCTATAGTGAGATTGATGATAACATCCTGCTCTTTTTCTCTTTCAAAATCTAAAATTCCTATAATGCATTGGAACTTTAGATCTTCTATGGAGATTTTCATCTAGATAACTCTTTTTTCTTCGCCTTTGATAACACGAATGATATTTGGTATATGTTTGTAAAAAAGAATAAATACAATAAAGACAACCGGTGCGTGAGCCATCTGGGGATGAATGATAAAACTTGATATAAGAAGTGCCAGAACACCTGTCAATGATGATACAGAAGAGATGCGGAGAGTCTTTGCCATAATGCCCCAGACAACAAGTGCTATCATTGTCTCGTAAGGGAGCATAAACATCATAACACCCATACCTGTTGCAATGCCTTTACCACCTTCAAGACCTAGATAAGGCGAGAAGCAGTGTCCAAGAACAGCTAAAACAGCAATTGCCCAAAGAACAGACTCATCAAGTCCCATGAAATAAGCTACTGCTAAGACTACGACGCCTTTTATAGCATCAAGTGCAAGTGTCGCAATACCCAGTTTTTTGGCAAGGGAGGGGTCACGCTCTTTGACAACACGCAGTACATTTGTAGCACCAATACTTCCGCTTCCTGCAGATTTGACATCTACACCGGCAAATTTTTTCGCTAGTAAAAGACCAAATGGAATACCTCCGATGAGATATGCTGCAATATAGAATTGCACATTGAGATTAAATAAAAAATCCATAAATTACCTTAAATTATTTTTGTTATGACATTCTACCCTCACTATGCTAAATATATTTTGATATAATTGCATCAATATCAAAAGAGGATACCTTTTTGAACTATACAAATGAAGAATTAAGAAAAAAAATTGATGAACTTAAAGAGAAGTTAAGTGTGACAGTTGTTGCACACTTTTATCAACGTGACGAAGTTTTTGAAATTGCTGATATTACCGGTGATTCACTTGAACTTGCTATGAAAACAAAAGCAGATAAGAGTGAGTTTGTACTCTTTTGCGGTGTTGGTTTTATGGGGCAGAGTGTAAAAGTACTCTCTCCTGAGAAGCGTGTAGTGATGCCAAAAGTAGCCTGCTGTGCAATGGCGAGTATGATTACAGATCTGCAGTATGATGAGGCAGTGAAGTTTTTAAATGACAATGGCATAGCAAATGAAAACATTTTACCTATCACCTATATTAACTCCGGTGCAGATGTAAAAGCGAAAGTCGGTGAAATGGGCGGTATGGTTTGTACAAGCTCCAATGCAAAAAAAATCATCACAAAAGCTTTGGGTGAAGGCAAAAAGATTCTTTTTGTACCTGATAGATGTTTGGGACAAAATATAGCAAATCAGATGGGACTGGAGTCTATGGTAATCGGTCTTGATAAAAAAGACCCAAAAGAGTGTGATATTATCTGTTATGACGGTTTTTGTTCTGTTCACCAGCTTTTTACACTGGATGATATCAAGTTTTACAGAAAAAAATATCCGGGTATTAAAATAGTAACACACCCGGAGTGCGACCCTGCTATCTGTGATGCATCTGACTTTGTCGGTTCGACTTCTCAGCTTATCAAGTATATTACAGAGTTACCTGAAGATCAAAAAGTAGCAGTAGGAACGGAGTTTAATCTTGTTAATCGCCTGCGCCCTAAAAATACCTATGTGCTCAGTTCAACAAAACCGGAGTGTCCGACAATGAATGAGACTACTTTAGAGGATGTATATCTTACACTGAAAGCAATTGATGACGGTGAGCCAATCAACGAGATACATATAGATCCAAAAACACAAAAGTGGGCGAAAATAGCATTAGAGAGAATGTTAGAACTATGATAGAGACATTTGTAAAAGAGGCACTTGCCGAAGACGTCGGACGCGGAGATTTATATGCTCTTGTTGAGAGTGCAGTCCCATCTTCGGCAAAAATCATTGCAAAAAGTAATGGTGTACTTGCCGGACAAAAATATGTAGATGTCTTGTGTGAATTACAAAAAATAGAAGTCAAATGGCTAAAAAATGATAAAGAGAGTTTTATCACAGGTGATGTTATAGCAGAGTTTCAAGCTCCCTCTCATACTATGCTTCGCTGCGAGCGTACTATTTTGGATATGTTACTGCATGCAAGTTCCATTGCAACACTGACTCGAAAGTACGTTGACATTATAAAACCCTATGGTACAAAACTGCTCGATACGAGAAAAACACGACCACTGCTTCGAGTCTTTGAAAAGTATGCTACCCGTTGCGGAGGAGCAGTAAATCATAGAATGGGACTTGATGACTCTTTGATGATAAAAGATACCCATCTTAAAACGATTGAAAATCTCAAAAGCTATATCCAAAAAGCACGTGAGGTTATCCCTTTTACTGCAAAGATTGAAGTGGAAGCTGAGACACTCTGGATTGCTAAAGAGGCGATGGAAGCAAAGTGTGATATTGTAATGTGTGATAATATGACGCCTGCCCAGATTGAAGAGGTTGTTGCCTTTAGAGATGAAAACTATCCGCATATTTTACTGGAAGCAAGTGGAAATATCTCACTTGAAACGATAGAATCGTATGCTAAGACAGGTGTTGATGCGATAAGTTCCGGTTCACTTATTCATCAGGCGAACTGGATTGATCTCTCGATGAAAATGGATTAAAGGTCAGGCATAAACAATGGCTGATGATCAGGAAAAGACAGAAGAACCCACCCCCAAGAAGATAGAGGATGCCCGTAAAGAAGGTAATGTCCCAAAATCTCAGGATGCTTCTGGGGTAGTGACACTCTTTGTTGCTATCTTAGCCTTTTTAATGCTTTTTCCTTTTATGGCAAAACATATGATTTTGCTCTTTCAATACTATTTTTCTCTTATAGGTTCTGAGATAGATAAAACCTCTATGATTGAAATTGCCCTAGTGACGATTCGAGAGTTTTTATTGATGGTGTTGCCTTTGGCAATAGCTGTTGCCATTGCTGGAGTTATTGCGGCTTTCGCACAGTTTGGGTTTCTTTTTACATCCAAGGCCATTATGCCGGACTTTAAAAAGATTGACCCTATTAAAGGAACCAAAAACCTCTTCTCAGTTAAAAAAATGATAGAGGGTATAAAGGTTACTTTTAAATCTTTTACAACTCTTGGTATCGGTTTTATCTTCTTCTTTTACTTTATTACAGAACTTCCTACAGTTGCTCTTTTTGGCTTGCATGACCAGCTTATCTGGTTAAAAGACAAGATGATAGTTATCGCTTCGGTAATGCTCTTTATCATTTTCATTTTTGCCATTATTGATGTTATTATTGTTAGAAAGCAGTATTTTGACGGTCTAAAAATGTCCAAACAAGAGATAAAAGATGAGATGAAAAACATGGAGGGAGACCCGCTTATCAAGTCAAAAATCCGCCAAATTCAGATGGAAGCCTCACGCAAGCGGATGATGGCTGAAGTTCCCAATGCAGATGTGGTTATCACCAACCCGACACATTATGCCGTTGCTATCAAATATGATGCCGAAAAGTCACACGCGCCAATTGTTATTGCCAAGGGTATGGATAACATTGCTCAAAAGATTAAAAAAATAGCACGTGAAAATCATGTGCATATCGTACAAAATCCACCGTTGGCACGTTCACTTTACAATGAAGTTGAGGTTGACAAACCAATCCCCGAAACACTATTTGCAGCTGTTGCGGAGGTACTGGCTTACGTTTACAAGATGAATAAAAAATAGTATATAATTTTGCCATATCTTAAAAAGCAGAGAACTATTGATACCATTACAAGAGCTGGAAAAATCAAAACATATCGTCATAGAGAGTCATAAAAACAACTTTCCACAGGCTAGTGTTTTATACTCGCTAATGCTCTTAAAACATAAAAAAGTCTCCCTTTTTGCAAAAGAAGAAGAGAAGCAATATGCTTTTTTGCCATGGTATGAAAAACTCCGTAGAAATGAACCTGCTTCTGCCGACTTAAAAATAAGTGCAGATATGAACATTTTGGAGTTGTATACATTTTTGCAAAAACATGAAATAAAGATAAATGCAAAGATGGCAACAGCACTCTATGCAGGATTTTTAAAGCGGTATGATAATTTTTTAAGCCCTGATTGTAATGGCATGCTTTTTGCTGTTTTAAGTGAACTGATTAATCTAGGTGCAGATCATCAATTATGTGTGAATGAACTGACACGAAAAGTGCTCTTAAGCAGTGTGCGGTTGAAGTCCATAATATTTAAAAAAGTTCTTTTGAAAAAAAATGCACGGCTTGCGACTGTGCGTTTATGTGAAGAGGATTTTGCATCAAGTGGTGCTACGTGGAGTGATGTTTATGATATTGCTAAAGAGCTTTTAAACCTAGTACATGTTCAAGAGGTAGAAGTCACTAAGAGTGATGAAAAAGATAAAATAATAAAGTTAAGTAAGGAAGTTTGATTTGAGAAGAAGAAAGAGTAACTCTTCATTTGGTGTTTTATTTGTATTTGTTTTAATTGTGGCAGCGGCACTATATGTCTATTTTTCAGCAACGTTTGAGAGAAATGCTCCAGCAATTACTTTACAAAACAGTAATGGCTACTGGAATCTGAAAAAACCTTTGAAGGTAAAAATCAGTGATGCCAGTGGTATTCAATCGTATAAGATTGTCATGCATACGAAAGATGGTGATAAAACACTGCAGTATGAACAATTTTTAACTCCCGAAAAAGAGTTAATCCTTGAAGTAGAACCACCTCGTGGTTCGTATACGATGAAAGACAAAGAGATTAAATTGCTTGTGCAGGCACAAGATATCAGTAAATGGAACTTCTTAAAAGGAAACCTTGCACAGCAGTCGTTTAAACTTAAAATCGATAAAAAAAGACCAAGAGTAAGTATTGTCAGTAACTCCTATAAAATTTCTCGCGGTGGTTCTGCACTTGTTGTTTTTAGAGTAGAGGATGAAAATATTGATGATATCTATATACTCTCAAACCATAACAAACACTTTAAAGCACAGCCGTTTTATAAAGAGGGGTATTATATTGCCCTTTTAGCATGGCCTGTAAAAGACAGTGGGTTTAAAGCAACAGTCATTGCAACAGATTTTGCCGGAAATGTGGCAAAATCCTATGTGCCTTTGTATCTGAAAAACAAAGAGTACAGACTCTCACGCATAACACTCTCTGACAAGTTTTTAAAAGGGAAGATTTATGAGCTTTCAGAAGAGTTTGAAGAGACACAGGGAGTGGATAATAAACTTGAGCAGTTTAAAATTATCAATGAAGATGTACGTGAGAAAAATGAAAAGCTCATCCATAAAATAACTTCAGTTGTCCCTGATGAGATGATAAGTGATTTTAAAATCAAAAAGATGTATCCATTGAAAAACGGGCAGGTCGTTGCTTATTTTGGAGACCATAGAAAGTATTATTATAAAGGCAAGTTTGTCAGTGAAGCATATCACTTGGGGCTTGATATGGCCTCACATGCCATGGCACCGATCAAGACACAAAACGGTGGGAAGGTTGTCTATGCAGACTTTAACGGACTCTATGGAAATATGCCAATACTCTCTCATGGTTTAGGCCTTTATACCCTCTATGGACATTGCTCGAATGTTGATGTGACACTGGATGAAGATGTACCACCAAATTCTAAAATTGCTACAACCGGTAAAAGTGGTTATGCAATGGGAGACCATTTGCATTTTGGTGTTTTGGTACAGGGAATCGAAGTGCGTCCACAGGAGTGGATGGATAAACAGTGGATAAAACTCAATATTAGTGATATAATTAAAAACGCTAAAAAGATTATTGACGAACAATAGGAAAATATTATGTATCAAACTACTATACAAAAGAGTGCAGAACTTGTCGGAATTGGCTTACACAAAGGTTCACCTGTGAAACTAAGACTCGAACCTTTAGAAGCAAACAGCGGTATTGTCTTTTACCGCTCTGATGTTGATGTATCTATTCCTCTGCTTCCTGAGAATGTGGTTGATACAAAAATGGCAACGGTCATCGGAAAAAACGGGCATGTAATCTCTACGATTGAGCACTTGCTCTCTGCTGTCTATGCTTACGGTATTGATAATCTCAAGATCATCGTTGATGCGGATGAGGTACCAGTAATGGATGGTAGCAGTGCGAGTTACTGTATGCTTTTAGATGAAGCGGGCATTGCTGAATTGGATGCTCCTAAAAAGATTATGCGCATCAAAAAAGAGGTGAAGGTAAAAGAAGGAGAAAAGTATGTAAAACTCTCTCCTTCACCTGATTTAAACTATGATTTTACGATTAAATTTCCTCACCCTGTGATTCAAGAGCAGGCCTATGTATTGCATTTTACAAAAGAGAGTTATAAAAAAGAGATAGCACGTGCACGTACGTTTGGATTTTTGCATGAAGTGCAGTATCTGCGTTCCAAAGGACTTGCCCTTGGCGGTTCACTTGAAAATGCCATTGTTTTGGATGAAAAAAAGATTCTAAATCCTGAAGGACTTCGTTTTCCTGATGAATTTGTGCGTCATAAGATTTTAGATGCTATTGGTGATATGAGCCTTATTGGGATGAACTTTATTGGAAACTATGAAGCATTGGCAGGCAGCCATGATTTAAATCATAAACTGACATTGGCACTTTTAGAAGATGCTGAAAACTATGAAGTGGTTGAAGTTGTCGGTGAAAAAATGAGAGAGTTAGAAAAAGCGTATGCCTAAAAAAGTAGATGTTCTACTCATTACGCTCACTTCTCCAATACTCGTTGGTATTTACGAAGATAACAAGCTTATTGAGACGATAAAATCTGATGAAAAAAGCTCTGATGTTCTGCCACTGATTTTTCAAGACCTTTTAAAAAAATATGATATTCAAAATCTTTTTTATGCCAATGGACCGGGAAGTTTTATGGCAATCAAAGTTGCCTACATCTTTTTAAAGTCACTCTCTGTACTTAAAAAGATTCCGCTTTACGCACGTGATGCTTTTTATTTTAATGAAAATCAACCGATAAAAGCGATAGGAAAGCTATGTTTTGTTAAAATCGCTTCTAAAATAGAAACTCAGAAGTTCGAAACAGTTCCAAAGACAGAGTTTAAATTACCTGATGAACTGGATTATAACGAGTTTAGTACAAACGCAACACCACTCTATGAAATAGGTGCTGTTGGATAGGAAAATATCAGTGACAATAAGTGTACCCGCTACTTCTGCAAACTTAGGACCAGGTTTTGATACTTTGGGTCTTGCAGTTGATCTTCGTAACCGTGTGGAGTTTCATCCATCAAAATTTTTCAGTGTCAGTATCAAAGGTGAAGGGGAGAATAACCCAAGATTAAAAGGAAACAATCTTTTTATCTCAATCTTTAACGAACACTATTCGCGTCTTACAAAGAAAAAACAGAATTTTAAGTTTACATTTTACAATCAGATTCCGATGTCACGTGGACTTGGAAGCTCTTCTGCTGTTATTGTCTCTGCTATTGCTTCAGCTCATGAAGCTGCAGGTATAAGAGTAAGTAAACGTCGAATACTCAATCATGCACTTGTTTATGAACCGCATCCTGATAATATCACTCCAGCCGTTATGGGTGGATTTAATGTCGCTACAATTGAAAAAAACAAAGTCTTTTCGCAAAAAAAACATTTGCCAGAGTACCTTAAAGCAGTAGTAGTCATTCCAAATAAACAGATGAACACAGCAAAATCCCGTACAATTTTGCCAAAATCATATTCAAAAGAGAATGCAATCTATAATCTCTCTCACGCAGCACTGACAGTTGCCGCATTTTTTAATGAAGATTGGGAAATGTTAAAGTTGGCAGCACAAGACAGGTTCCATCAAAAAGCAAGAATGAAAACATTGCCGGAACTTTTTTCTGTACAAAAAGTAGCTTATGAGAGTGGTGCTTTAATGAGTACACTCTCTGGAAGTGGATCTACTTTCTTCTCACTTGTATATGATGATGATTCTGCTATGATTGCTAACAGAATGAAGCAGAAATTTCCTGATTTTGGAGTAAAAATTTTGGATTTTGACAATAATGGTCTTATTATAGAGCGATAAGCCTATTAAATAAAGTAAGATTTAGATATAATGGCGAAAAAATTTCATCAACCAACAAGGATGTGCCTCTCCTGCAGAGAAAGAAATGAACAGCAAAATTTGTTAAGACTGCAGTGTAAAGATGGAGAGATAAGTTCGTTTAACGGAGTTGGGCGAAGTTTTTATTTATGTCAAGATTGTCTCAAAGAGGATAAAAAAATTATCCGTGCACTCATGCGAGAGTGTAGAGGTGGAGATAAAGATAAACATATGAACAAACTAAAGGAGATCATCACTGATGACAGAA
This sequence comes from Sulfurimonas sp. NWX79, assembly GCF_039667035.1. Lineage (NCBI taxonomy): Bacteria > Pseudomonadati > Campylobacterota > Epsilonproteobacteria > Campylobacterales > Sulfurimonadaceae > Sulfurimonas > Sulfurimonas sp. NWX79. Next base: position 5,913 of record NZ_JALCZL010000024.1, on the reverse strand, counting down.
AAAGTTAGAGTACACGAGATTGCAAAAGAGCTTGGAATTGCTTCTAAGGATGTATTGGAAAAAGCAAAAAAAATGGGTCTAGACGTAAAATCTGCACAAAGTGTAGTGACTATGGAACAGGCTGAAAATATTGCCAATTACATTATTAATGGAGAGCCAGCTGTAACTGAGCCGGCAAAACCAGTTAAAAAAGAGAGCAAAGAAGCAAAAAGTGATACTCCTAAAGAAGAAGCTCCTGCGAAAAAAGAGACAAAGAAAGAGACAAAAGCCAAAGAAGTAAAAAAAGAGACAGCTTCAGAAGCAAAAAAAGAAGAAACAAAAACGCCTGTAGAAAAAACAGCTGAGAAAAAAGACGAAAAAAGTGAGACTCCTAAAGCGAAAGAAGCAGTAAAAGAGGAATCAAAAAGTAATCTAAAAGTTGTTCAACCTTCAGTTCGTCCTGCTATTAAAAAGTCAGGCCTTAAAATAGTTAAGAAGAAAAAACCAAAAGAGGAAGAGGTTTACTCTGCACCAGCTAAGTCTTCAGGAAGTGTATCTTCATATGGTAAAATGTCTCAAGAAGCACTTGAAGAGTTGGCAAAGAAGAAAAAAACAGTTAAAAAAGAGGCACCAGCACCAAAAAAAGATCAGGGTGTAAAACTTGATATATTTGGTGGTTCACTTGCAGAAGTGACAATGGATATGGATGATCAGGTTGTATTACTTGACTTAAATGCGACAGAGCGTGCTCAAATTGTTGTTGAAGAGCCTAGAAAACCAAGAACGCCAAAGCCAGTAGGTAGAAATGCAAATAAGAAGCAAGCACCTCGCGGTAGAAAGGTTGCTCGTGACAAACGTAAGAAATATACAAAAGAGAAACCTGTTGATGAAGTAGTAACGCATGTTGAGATTCCTGAAGATATTCGTGTTTATGAGTTCGCAGAAAAACTAAAACGCCCAATGTCTGACATTATCAAAGTCCTTTTTGACCTTGGTATGATGATGACGAAAAATGACTTCTTAGGTGCTGATGAGATAGAGATTCTTTCAGAAGAGTTTGGTGTTGAAGTAACTATTATTGATCCTAAAGATGAATTTAACTATGTTGAAGAGGCAAAACCTGATGAAGACCCAGATGCAGTTGAACGTCCACCGGTAATTACAATCATGGGGCATGTTGACCATGGTAAAACATCACTTCTTGATGCAATTCGTAATGCAAAAGTAACAGAGGGCGAAGCAGGTGGTATTACACAGCATATTGGTGCTTACACAGTAAACCAAAATGGTAAAGACATTACATTTATCGATACTCCGGGTCACGCAGCATTCTCAAATATGCGTCAACGTGGTACGGATATTACAGATATTGTTATTATCGTTGTTGCGGCAGATGATGGTGTAAAACCACAAACGCTTGAAGTTATCAAGCTTGCTAAAGAGTCTGGTAAGCCAATCATCGTAGCACTGAACAAAATGGATAAAGAGACTGCAAATCCTGACCTTGTGAAAGGTCAAATGGCAGAGCAGGGAATCAATCCTGTTGACTGGGGTGGAGATATTGAATTTGTTCCGCTTTCTGCAAAAACAGGAATGGGGATTGATGAACTCTTAGAGAACATTCTTTTAACTGCAGAGGTTATGGAGCTTAAAGCAAATCCTAATGCAAAAGCAAAAGCAGCAGTTGTTGAGTCTTCACTTGAAAAAGGTCGTGGACCGGTTGCTACAGTAATCGTTCAAAACGGTACGCTCAAAGTTGGAGATCATGTTGTCTGTGGTGCCGCTTATGGACGTGTGAAAGCTCTTATCAATGATATGGGTAAAAACATTAAAGCTGTAAGTCCGTCACATACAGCCGTAACAGTAGGGCTTAATGAAGTACCACCTGCAGGTGAGATACTGATGGCAATGGACAGTGATAAAGAGGCTAAAGAGTATGCACTTAAACGTAAAGAGTATGAGCGTCATAAAGAGCTCTCTAAATCTACGAAGTCATCTTTAGAAGATATGACAGCGATGATCGCAGAAGGAAAACTCAAATCACTGAAAGTTGTACTCAAAACTGATGTTCACGGTTCACTTGAGGCTATCAAATCAAGTCTTTCAGAACTTAGAAATGATGAAGTGAAAATTGATATCATCTCTAGTGGTGTTGGTGGAATTACAGAAAGTGATGTTGAACTCGTTGCAAACTCTGAAAACTGTGTACTTCTTGGATTCAATGTTCGTCCAACTGGTTCAGTAAAAGCACTGGCAAAACAGAGAAATGTGGATATCAGAACATACTCTATTATCTATCAGCTTCTTGATGATATGACAATGATGCTTACAGGTATGATGGCACCGAAATGGACAGAAGAACAGACTGGTCAAGCTGAAGTACGTGATGTATTTAAATCACCTGCCGGTATGGTTGCTGGATGTGTTGTTGTGGATGGTAAACTTATCCGTGGTGGACTTGTTCGTGTTATCCGTGAGGGCGTTGTCGCATTTGAAGGTGAACTTGTATCACTCAGACGTTTCAAAGATGATGTACAAGAAGTTGGAAATGGTTATGAGTGTGGTGTTATCATCTCTAACTATGAAGATGTACAAGTCGGTGATGTAATCGAGACATTCAAAAAAGTAGAGCAAAAAGTATCACTTTAAGATGACAGAAGCACAAATAAAGCTAAAGAGAACAGAGTCTCTCTTAGCTGAGATCATTCCAGAAGCACTTTCACAACTCAATGATGCACGCTTGCATGAACTGAATGTTATTGAAGTAAAGTGCTCTCGTGGTAGAAGTGATGCAAAGGTCTATATTGACCCAAGCAATTTTAGTGAAGAAGAACGCCGTGTTTATATGAAACAGCTTCGTAAAGCACGTCCTATCATCGAAGATTTTTGTCTCAAAGATCAGGGTTGGTACAGATGTCCAAAACTTACATTTGAGTTTGATGAGCAGCTCAAAAAATCACAAACGATTGAAGAGCTTTTTAAAAAGATAGTAAAAAAAGAGGAAGAGCAATGAGTCTGCAAAGTGATATAGAGTCTGTTGTAAAATCAGTTGGCTTAGAGCTTTATGATACGGTAATTGTTAACGAGTTTGACGAGACGATCTTTCGTGTGAGCGTAATATCACCTGAATTTGAAGATGGCAAACGTAAAAGTGTTAATTTGGATGCATATGTAGAGCTCACGCACCTTCTTTCTCCACTTTTAGATGTTACACCACCTGTTTCAGGGGAGTATAGACTTGAGGTCGGTAGTCCGGGAATAGAGAGAAAGCTCACAACGCTTGACCATTTTAAAAAGTCAATCGGTGAAGATATTGCCATTGTATATGGTGAAAAAGAGAAGCTTCGTGCAAAACTCAAAGAGGTCAATGGCAATACCTTAGTCTTTGAAAATGAAGAGGGTGCAACTGAAGTTGATTTCAATGATGTCAAAAAAGCAAAAACTTACTTTGAATGGTAATCGATAACGACTTTTTTATGCGACTTGCCTTGGCAGAGGCTTGGAAGTATCAGGGGCTAACATACCCAAACCCTGCCGTTGGATGCTGTGTTGTCGGGGAGCATGGAGAAATCTTAGCTGTTGAAGCACACCACAAAGCAGGTGCGCCTCACGCAGAGGTAAATGCTCTCAAACTTGCCTATTACAAACTTACAGATGACAGCTATATTTTGGCACTTACAGACTCTACAGATATTCATACTCACCTTTTAAGCAATCATAACGGTATTTTTGAAAATGTAAAACTCTATACAACGTTAGAACCATGTTCACACTATGGCAAAACTCCCTCTTGTGCAAATCTCATTGCGGAACTTGGCATCAAAGAGGTCTATGTCGGCTCAAATGACAGAAACAAAAAAGCGGCAAATGGAAGTATGATACTCTCGATGAATAATTGCATGGTTTACAGTGAAATTTTAAAAAAAGAGTGTGATGCATTGCTTTATCCCTTTCAAAAATCTCTTGAGAATAACTTTGTCGTTTTTAAATGGGCACAGCGACTCAATGGAACAACAGATGGTGGTATAATCAGTTCTGAGAACTCACGCAAGCAGGTGCATGCTATGCGTGATGCATGTGATTTATTAGTTATCGGTGGTGGAACTGTACGTGAGGATAGACCAACACTTGATGCAAGGTTAGTCAATGGGAAAGCTCCGGATATTTTAATACTCTCACGCTCTAAAGAGTTTGACAGGACTATTCCTCTTTTTAATGTAGAGGGACGAGAAGTTTTTATAGAAGATAATTTAGAAAAAATCAAAGCGTACAAAAATATTATGATAGAGGGTGGCAGTAAAATGTATGCACTTACTCGTGATATTGTTGATTACTATCTTTGTTATATTGCCCTCTCTCTCGGTGGAAAAGAGTCCATAGCGTTTGGTGAAGATGATTTTGAGTTTTTAAATGTGGATAAAGAGAGCGAAGATATAATTATATGGATGAAAAGAAGGAAATAAATTTATGAGTATTTTAGAACAAGAGGGTGATGTAAAACAGGAAAAAATTGTCTCTATGTTTGATGATATTGCACCAACATACGATACAGCAAATCGTGTTATGAGCATGGGTGTTGACATCTCTTGGCGCAAAAAGGCCTGTGATTTGTCATTTGATTACTATGGCAAACAAAGTATTGACAAGATTGTCGATGTTGCTTGTGGAACTGGTGATATGATGGGTTATTGGCAAAAACAGGCACAAAAAGCTGGTGTTGCAATTACTGAATTTGTCGGTGTTGACCCATCCAATGGAATGGTGGATGTAGCTAGAAAAAAGTTTCCAGATTTTCATTACCACATTGCAAAGGCGACAGAGATTCCTCTTGAGGATGCATCTGCTGATATACTTAGTATTACATATGGCATACGAAATGTAGTAGAACGTCAAGAGGCATTTTATGAGTTTAACCGTGTACTTAAAAAAGATGGGCTTGTAGTAATACTTGAATTTATGAAAGATGAAAACAAAAATATCCTCAAAAAGATTCGTGACTTTTATATGCATAAAATTCTTCCGTATGTAGGTGGAGCGATATCAAAAAACCTTGAAGCCTATACCTATCTTCCAGACTCGATAGAGAACTTTGTAACGATTCAGGGAATGCAAGCAGAGCTAGAGAAAGCTGGTTTTGAGATGCTGCATTCTCAAAGTTTTTCTATGGATATATCCACCTTGATGATCGCTCGTAAAAAATAATACTTCTATTAGAAGCAAGGTTTTAACCTTGCCATCTAACCAAATGTAATTAATTCACAAAGATCAACCTCTAAACATTTTTGCTATTTTATAGAGATGCTCCAAATTAAAATGTTTATTGTAACGGTTGTTTTCACAGTTTGAATAAAATACCACAGATTTTATACTAATATCCAAAGCCAAATCTAATTGTGTGAATTTACGGCTCTCCCGTAAAAACTTCACTTTTTTTGATATTTTTTTATAGGAATCACCTATTTCTTCATTTGTAGTATACTAAATTCATTTTTCATACTATTTATTATATAAAGTTAATTAATGTTTAAACTTTATAGGGATAGAATATGAAAGTCTTTATCCTATAGGATAATATTGTTTATTTATGGGCTAAAGAGAATCTATTAAAGGAAAAAGTATGAAAAAAAGTTTGGTGTTGGCAGGAATGCTTTGTGCAGGTTCTATGGTATCTGCTGCAAATGTTGATTATTTTGTAGCAGTTGGAGGAGGAAAAGGATATGAAACAGTAAAAGTAGATGTTTCAGGATCTTCAGTAAGTACGAGTGATAATGGTGGAGCATTTTCTGTTGATGCAGGTGTACTATTAAATGATATGTAGATACGCATCAACTTGGCCACCCGTACGCATTAACACTTGGCCACTTGAGTGCTAAAAAATATTCTTACGACATTGTAGCATAGGGTGGCCAAATAAATTACTGATTTGCAAGTAAT
>NZ_JALCZL010000023.1:0-32053 GCF_039667035.1 Sulfurimonas sp. NWX79 | reverse complement strand
TCATGCTTCTCTTCACGCGGCCAGTAACGAAACGGAGGTATCTCAAAAAATATCCCAACAGTAGGAATCTCTAAGGCTATTCCCATATTTCGCACACCTGTATCATTAGAAACCAGCATTTTACTGTTTGCTAAGAACTGCATCACATCTTCTATAGGGAGTAGCTCTTGCAGTCGTACATTCTTCCGCTCTTTGAGCGGTTCATAGATATCAAAAAACTTCTCATCCTCACCGATACCTTGCAATATCACATGCTCATATTCTGGAAATTTTTGCGACATCTTATCTATCAAGGCAGAAAATTTCTCTGCAGCCCAACACTTACTTTTTGCAGATGCTCCGGCAAAATAGACTATACGGTTTTGAATACTATTTTTTGGATAAAATTTCTCTAATCCATACCGGAGAGGATAAGCTGTTTTTGCTCCCAAAACATTAAGCATATGCTCCACAGAGAGTGCTTCAACGACAAAGTCACTTCTGAGTGTTGCTATATCAAAGAAAGCCCTTCTAATTGCTCTGTAGGGATAGCCAATTTTGAGCTTGGCATTTGAGAGTGCAACAACCAATAAAGAGAGGGTACTGTCTGTCAAGTCAAAAATAATATCCGGAGAAGGAAGTTTTTTGGCTTCTTTAATACGCGTGAACAGACTTGTTTTAGAACCATCTTCTGCATATCTGCTAACGACATGGATATCATCAATCAAATCCTCTGGTATTCCATACATATAATGTTTAACTACACTTAAAGTTATTTTGGCGTTTGGAAAAAACTTTCGAAGTTCTATCAAAAACGGACGAATATTCATAAAGTCCCCAATCGCTGCATGACGAATTACGGTAATCCTTTTAATATCTTCAGGATCTTTATCTTTTAAATACTCTTTTGCCCGTTTCGATGCAAAAGCACTTCCTCGCCTAAAATTTAACTTCAAACCAACACCTTTTTTAGTATAATGTCTATTATACAAAATAAATAATGAGAACTCTATGAAATATATTATCTCTCCTCAATATAAGGAGAAATTTGAACACTTTTTTAAAAATATCCAAAACTATTTTCATACCCAAACAGACAACATCCATAAAGCACGTAATGAACTAAAAGTCATCCCTTATGAAGGTGTCTCTACAGTTGTAAAAGCTTTTAAAGTTCCAAATATCATTAATAAAATTGCTTATACATTTTTTAAAGATTCCAAAGCAAAAAAATCCTATGACTACTCACTCAAACTTGGTGACTTTACACCTACGCCCATAGGTTATATTGAGTTTTTTAAAAACGGTCTTCTAGATGAGAGTTACTTTGTCAGTGAGGAGTTTATCTATGACTTTACCATTCGTGAGCCTCTCCTAGAAAAAGACTTTCCCAATAGAGAGAGCATTTTTAAAGCCTTTGCCAAGTTTACTCTTGCTCTGCATAATGCAGGAATATTTCATGAAGATTACTCTCCTGGAAATATTCTCATCAAAAAAGAAAATGGCAACTATACTTTTAAGATAGTCGATGTCAATCGTATGCGTTTTTTCACCCTCTCCTGTGATGAGAGAGCCAAAAACTTCTCAAAACTCTGGGCAAGCGAAGAGGCGCTTACAAGCATAGCAACAGCCTATGCAAAAGAGTACACAGAGTGTTCTGACTTTGTACAAAAAGCACTGCACTACTCCCTGCAGAACAAAAAGATAAAAAATTTCAAAAAAAGACTCAAAGGAAAAGAGATTGATTGGTAATATATCTGCCGTAGTACTTGCTAAAAACAATGAAACAACCATTCAAAAGACCCTTCAGGCGCTGCAAGATTTTGAGGATGTAGTCGTTTATGACAATGGTTCAACTGATAGAACCATGGAGATTGCAAAAAGTTTTACCAATGTAAACTTAATAGAGGGCGAGTTTAGAGGTTTTGGCTGGAGTAAGAACAAGGCGGCAAGTTATGCCAAAAATGAGTGGATTTTAATCGTTGACAGTGATGAAGTTATTGATAAGAAGCTGCGTGAGGTACTTGCTACAAAGAAACTCGATGCAAACACAGTTTACATTCTTAACTTTCGTGCCTTTTACAAAGACATAGAAGTAAAACACTGCGGTTGGAACAACCAGAAGATAAAACGACTCTACAACAAAAGTGTAACAAAATACAATGACAATGATGTCCATGAAGATATCATTACAGAAGAGCTTCAAACGGAGCTCTTAGAGGGAAATATGCTTCACTACAGCTACCAAAGCATCGAGCAGTTTGTTAATAAAGCCAATACCTACTCTACCCTCTTTGCAAAGAACAATGCAGGCAAAAAGAGCTCCTCACCCGCTAAGGCCTTCTTTAACGGAGCCTACTCATTTATCAAGACCTACTTTTTCAAACAGGGATTTCGTGACGGATATGTAGGGCTTGTTATCGCATACTCACATATGGTGACAAATTTTTACAAGTACATCAAACTCTATGAACTAAACAAAGAGCTAAAAGGCAAGTAGTTCTTGCTTTACTTCCTCAAATATCACTTTTCTTTTACTCTCATCAATAGGTAACATATAGTGCTTTTGCAGTTTTGCATCCCCTATACTTTTCCATCTTGCAGCACTTGCAAATTTGCTGTCACCAAAAAAGGTCATCGTCGGGCATCCTACTAAAGAGGCAAGATGATAGGTTCCAGTTGAAGTAGAGACAAAAAGTTTAAATTGACTCAGCAACTTTGCAAAGGTAACAATGCCATCAAGTGAGAGGTAAAAGTCAACATCCTCACCCTTGAGACGATTTTGCATCTCTTCATAAAGCTCTTTTTCATCAGGACCGAAAGTAAGCACGATCTGGTACTTTTTATCTGTAAGTTTTACACGAATGAGCTCTTCATACTCATCAAGGTTCCAGTTGGCATCAGATGATCCACCAAAACCAACATGAAAAGCGATAACATCACGTGATATGTCATAGTTTGCACAAAAAACATCATAAACCTTTTTGGCATCTTCAAACTCTAAAAGCGGCTTTGGAAAATCGAGTGAAATGCCTGAAAATAGTGCCTGCGTGAGCGCGAGATTATACTCAAACTCAGCCATCTTTACCTCACTGCGCCGCTGTACCACTCTTTTGTTGTAAAAGATCTGTGCGATTTTAGTAGCAGGAGCGATGCGTTTTGGTATGCGTGCAAAAAACTGAGCCAGAGCCACACGTGTATTTGAAAAGAGTGTAACAGAAGCATCTATCTTAGCAGCTTGTAATTTTCGTGAAAGTGCAAAGAGAGAACTTTTACCATCATCAACTATAACCTCATCTATAAAATCACACGTCTGGGCCAAAGAGCGATTAAGTGGAGCTACAAGGGCTATGATGCGGTTTTTTGGACTATGATGCTTTAAGACATAAAAGCTTGGCAGTGCCGTTATAAAGTCTCCAAGCTTATCTGTTCGTACAACTAATATATTCATAAAGTTATTTTATCTTAAAATGGCTATAATTGCACTTATGAAAAAACCGTTTTCCTGGGATGATTATTCCGACCAACCAGCACTACTTCAAGACAGAACTTTTAAAAAATCGATGCGTAAAAAAGAGCTGCCATCCCTACTCTACACTTTTTTCAGTGCACTTATTTTACTGCCACTTTCCATGCTTGCCACCCCTTTTATAAAGAGAAAAGAGATAGAGTCAAAACAGTTCTTCTCTTTAGGCATTGACTTTGAAAGAGATGCTCACGCAACAACTGATATGATAAAAGAACTTGGCGTAGAGAGTATCCTAACACGCTTTAAACTCTGGGAAATGGAAAAATTGCCGCAACTAAAAGAGTTTCTCTCAAAGTACAAAAATAAAAAAATAACCCTGAAAATTTTACAAGACAGAGAAAATATCGAAGATTTAGCACTTTTGAGAGAAAACCTCACGCAGATATTTCAAGAACTTGGCGACCTCGTAGATATCTTTGAAATCGGCTCAACCATTAACCGCGCAAAGTGGGGCTTTTTTTCTGTCAGAGAATATCTCGCATTTTATAAAGTTGCTTATAATCTAAAACAAAAGCAGTTTCCGAACATTAAAATCATCGGAAGTGATGTGATTGATTTTGAATTTCACTACACTGCCCATACACTCTTTAACTTTTGTAAGTGCAAATATGAAGGTATTGCAGCACTTTTATATGTTGACAGACGGGGCGCACCGGAAAATACACAACTAGGACTCTCACTTACCGATAAACTCGCTCTTTTAAGTACTATGGTATGGCTAAGTCCAAAGACAAAACAGGAGCTTCACATTACAGAAGTAAACTGGCCACTCAGTGGTACAGCACCTTATGCACCAACAAGTGAATATGAGTGCGTGAGCGAAGAGGTTTACGCCAATTATATGCTGCGTTATTATCTTTTAGCCTTTGCAAGCCAACAGGTTGATTCTGTATCATGGCATCAGCTCATAGCTCCTGGTTATGGTCTTGTAGACAATCGAGACAGCATCAAAAAAAGAGAAGCCTTTTATGTTTATAAACAGATGATACAAACACTTCAAAATGCCCAATTTTTACGTCTTGATATTAAACGGGGCTACTATATCATTCAACTCTGGGTCGATGAACAACTCCTACAGATTCACTGGTCACTAAAGCCTACAACACTCAAAAATGAAGATTTTTTTGAAGTCTACTCTAAAACTGGAAAACGTTTAAAAAATGAGATTTTAGATATCAATGACTCTCCTATCTATATCTTCATCACCAAAGAGGTTGGTAAAAAAGTCAATGCAAGTGAGCGTATAGAATGAGAATCTTAGTTATCCTTCCAAACTGGCTTGGTGATGCCATCATGGCGACACCGGCTATTGAGCTTTTGGCAAAGAAACATCCTAGTGCAAGATTTACATTTGTTGGAAGTTATGTCAGTATTGAAGCACTTAAACATCATCCACTTTGCCAAAGGGCTGTCGTTGATGAGACAAAAAAAGCTTCTTCACGTCTTATGGCTACCTATAAACTTGCTAAAGAGCTGGGTGTTTTTAATCTTGCTGTTACATTTAGAAATCAACTCCACTCTTCCCTTCTGCTCTATTTTACAAATACAGTCCTAACCATCGCTAGAGAGTCTTGGCATTCACGATTTTTACTCTCTCATACACCAAAGATAGTATCAAATCAACATCTTGTGGAGCAATATTCTCAGCTTGCTATGGTTAATATAAATGATTTTACTAAAGATGAAATCCCACCGCTCAAACTCTACATCGAACCTAAGAAGTTTGATAAGCCAATGCTTGGCATCAATGCAGGAGCAACGTATGGAAGTGCCAAGAGATGGTATCCTGAACGCTTTGCTGCCGTGGCAGCACACTTTAGCAATAGATATGACATCATCATCTTTGGTGGTCCAAATGAAGTGGAAATGGCAGCAGAAATTGAAGAAAATCTCAAAAAACTAGGTATTACCAACTACACAAATTTAGCAGGAAAAACTACCATTGAAGAACTGTGCAGTAATATCGGAGGATGTTCACTCTTTATAACCAATGACAGTGGTCCAATGCACGTTGCAGCTGCTTATCAAGTTCCAACTGTGGCCATTTTCGGTCCGACAAAATATAAAGAGACTTCACAGTGGATGAATGAAAAAAGTATTATTGTCAGACATGAAATGGATTGCAGTCCATGTATGAAAAGAGAGTGCCCACTAGAGCATCATGAGTGTATGACAACGATTACAGCCTCTGAAGTTATCGAGGCTGTTAATAACTTGGATCTAAAAGTTTAAAAACCTACTTTAAATCCGACATACCAGTACGAGTTATAATTAAAATCTCCACCTGTAGAAGAGTACCCTTTGTTTGCTTTGTAGTTTGTATCCATAGAACGGTATCCTAGCGTTATTCTACCATTATCGATAATCTCAATATCATAGCTTAAACGATACTCTAAAAAGCTGTCTGCATCACTAAATGAGAGAACACTTGGTGCATAGTAAAGTTCACCATTTAAGTACATTGGTACGTAGCTGTTTGCTGGAATTTTATATGCAAACTGTAAACCTAAAGGTACTGATGTAAAGTTTTTTGTAAAGTTTATTTTTGCACCCATTCCTACTCGCATACCTTGATTACCAATTGGTCTCATCATCAAGAAGTTTGCTTCAAAATATGGGTCTAAATTTACTCGCTCATTATCAGAGTGTTTCTCATCCGCATTTAAAAACTTTGCACCTACGAACATTGTATTTGGTTCTACAGCTTCATTAAACTGTCCAACATCGAACTGTCCGCTTACTTCTAAATCTTTATTATTGATATTGATCTCACCCGTATTAAGAGCAAAAGCTGTTAATGCTGTTGCACCAAGAAGTGTAATTTTCTTTAACATGTCTTTCCTTGTATCTTTTCTATAGTTTTTGTTGTACTTTTGCCATCGACAAAGTCCACAAGTTTTAACTCTCTAGCAAATTCTGTACCGACTACTTTTTTACCTTCATAATCACCGCCTTTGACCAAAACATCCGGTGCTATCATCTTGATAAGTTTATAAGGTGTATCTTCTTCAAATGGCACTACAAAGTCCACTGCTTCAAGTGCTGCAAGTAGGTATGCTCTGTCCTGGGCTACATTTACAGGTCGTGTTGGCCCTTTGAGACGTGAGACTGAAGCATCAGAGTTAAGCCCTACTATTAAGATATCTCCAAAACTCTTTGCAATTTGTAAGTACTTTACATGCCCTACATGCAAGATATCAAAGCAGCCATTTGTAAAGACAACTTTTTTTCCATTTGCCTTATAACGTTTTACTATTGCATCAATCTCTTCAAAAGTTTTTATGTGTGCATCAGAAGTACTTTTATGCAGACTTGCTTCATACTCCTCTATCTCATCGATAGTAACCGTTGCACTCCCGATTTTTCCAACGACAACACCAGCAGCCAAGTTTGCGAATTTTGCTGTTTCATCGATGTTTTTTCCAGCTGAGAGAGCATAGGCTATAGAAGCTATGACCGTATCACCTGCACCTGTTACATCAAAGACCTCTTTGGCAACTGTTGGAAATCTTTTGAGATCACTATCATAGATAGCGATTCCATCTTCAGAGAGCGTAATAAGTGAAATCTCTAAATCACACTCACCTTTTAGTTTTAAAAGTGCCTCTTTTAATGAGTTCTCATCCATAATATCTATACCGGTTGCAAGCTGTGCCTCTTTTTTATTTGGTGTGAGCAGTGTAGCTCCACGATATTTTGAGAAGTCACTCCCTTTTGGATCAACAAGGACACGGACACCTTCTGCTTTTGCGGCTTGTATGATGGCCTGCGTGAGAGACTCAGTAAGTACACCTTTTCCATAATCAGAAAGAATTACAGCATCGAAACTTTTAATATCCTCACGCAGAGATTTCATGATACTCTCTACAGAATCTTCTGTAATATCTTCTTTACTCTCTTTATCATAACGAAGTATCTGCTGGCTTACGGCAATAATACGGCTCTTCTTTGAAGTTTTTCTATCATGCTGTACTATAAGTTTACTGTCATCAACAGCAATATCTCGCAACATTGCACGCAGTTCATCACCATTTGGATCATCCCCTATAACACCAGCAACACTCACACTCGCACCAAGAGCTTTTAAGTTGTTAATAACATTTCCTGCCCCACCAAGAACTGTTGTCTCTTTCGCGATGTCTACTACCTGTACAGGTGCTTCAGGAGAAATTCTCTCACAACTCCCCCATAGGTAATGGTCTATCATCAAATCCCCAACTACAAGGATATTTGGCTTTGCCTCTTTTAATATATTCATTCTACTACTTTACTTCTGTTTCATAGATACGTTTAATCTCAGGAACATACGCTCTTATTCCCTCTTCCATCTCATATGCCGGCTCATATCCGAGATACTCTTTTGTATCTTCAATATCAGCTTGTGTAAAGAACTGGTATGAGCCAACATACGGATTTGGAATATATTCACATTGTGCATTTGTTCCTAACTCACGTTGTAGTATATCTACAATGTCTTGGAAACTTCGTGCTTTTCCTGTTCCTACATTATATACACCACTCTTTTTTGGATGCATAGCTTTAATATTTACCTGAATGATATCTTCTATATAGATAAAGTCACGTAGTATCTTGTCGCTTCCCTCAAAAAGACGAGGATTTTTACCAGCAAGCAGTTGATGTCCAAACTGCAGTACCATTGAAGCCGTTGTATTTTTAAAGTACTCTCTAGCACCATATACATTAAAGTAACGAAGTCCCACAATGGCGATGTCTGAAGATTTCATATAGTCATTTGCAATATTGTCCATCATCACTTTTGAAAAACCATATACATTATTTGGCTCTTCGTGTCCTACTTTAAAAGTATCACTCCCCCCATAGGTTGCAGCTGAAGATGCATAGATCATATTTGCATCATGTGCCACAGCAAGATCAAGTAGGTCTTTAAATGCATTGACATTTGTCTTTATCATCAAATCCTGCTCTAGTGCAGTAGTATCACTGATAGCTGCTTCATGAAAAATATAATCAAATTTATAATTGACTTCCAAGTCTAAAAGCAGATCTTTATCATTGATATCACCACTGATAACCTCTCCACTAAAGCCCAAAAGATTTTTAAAATGTCCAAAGCTTTTCAGGTTTCCATTACTTAAAGTCTCTCCACTTCGAAAACTGTCAAGTACGACCACATGAGCTTTTGGATGATTCTCTTGAAAGTAAAATGCCAGATTTGAGCCTATAAACCCAGCCCCTCCGGTAATCAATATTGTTTTATCTGCTAAATCTTCATCAATGTATCTCATTTTCTCATCCATAGTAAATTAATTTTAATAAAATGATACCTTTAAAATGATTAACAAGTATTTAAGACTTTACCTATTATAATGCATATGAAACTTTAAATTAAGGAAATAAAATGAAAAAAATCGTAATTGCTTCAATCGCTACTTTAGCATTAGTAACAGCTGCATCTGCTGCAGTAAATGGTAAAGCATGTGCTGCATGCCATGGTGCTAACTGGGAGAAAAAAGCTATGGGTAAATCTAAAGTTGTTGCTGACATGACTCACGCTGACATTGCTGCTGCACTCAAAGGTTACAAAGCTGGAACTTACGGTGGACCAATGAAAGGTGTTATGAAAGGTCAAGTAGCACGTTACTCTGATGCTGATTTAGAAGCTTTCGCACAAACTATCGGTAAATAATTATTATTATTTCACTTTGAGTTACCCTTTTGGGTAGCTCACCCTTCCTCTTTTTTAAAATCTCTAATTTTATTCTGGTCTATACTCTTTTTTACGAAGAGCCTCTTTTTTCTTTGCTTGGGCACGTGCCGCATCATTTAACTCATCGACATCATCAAACAGTGCTGAATTTAAAAACTTCTCTTTATCATCAAACTGCCCCTTTTTGATTGCCCACATCAATGCAACAACTGCGATACTTCCCAAAAATACCGATACTCCAAGCATCATACCAATTACCCAACTATCCATTTCTAGTCCTTATATCCTAATTTTATTCGCATTGAGTTCCCAACAACAAGCAGTGATGAAAGACTCATAGAGATTGCAGCAATTAGCGGAATAATGTACCCGGCCATCGCAAGCGGAATTGTGATGCCATTGTAAAGTAAAGAGAGACCAAGATTCTCTTTTATCATTATAAAGGTACGTTTTGAGATTTTAAAGCTATCATAGAGTGATGCAAATGTATCGTTTAAAAGTACAACATCACTGACCTCTATAGCAATATCACTCCCATTACCCATAGCAATAGCAATGTCACTGCTAGCAAGTGCTAAGATATCATTGACACCATCACCTGCCATCACAACAGTTTTACCCTCTTTATGCAGGTTTGCAATGTAAGTGGATTTATCCTCTGGAGTGAGTTCTGATTCATACTTTTCAATGCCAACAAGCTCTGCTACTTTTTGTGCACTCTTCGTATGGTCACCAGTAAGCATAATAACTTCAATACCCATCTTTTTAATTTTTTCTATAGACTCTTTTGCATCCTCACGAGGCATATCAAAAAGCTCATACTTTGCCAGTAATACACCACTATAAGCAAAATAAAATTCACTGTGTTCACTGCTACTCTCTACATCAATCCCTATAGCACGCATAAGTTTGGCATTACCACCTGCTAACATCTTACCATTATACATTGCCGTAATTCCCTGAGAGGCAATATTTTTGAGGCTCTCCACCTCATAACAAGAGAGATTTTCATCATAGATGGCGCTTACCACTGCTTTTGCAATAGGGTGTTTTGAGTTTAAAATTAAAGAGTAAAGCATAGAGGTGTCAAACTCTTTGAATATTTCAGATTGCACGACTTTAGGACGTCCCTGCGTAATGGTCCCTGTCTTATCAAGAGCCAAAACATCTGCCTTTGCCATGGTTTCAAGTTGAGCTGCCTCTTTAAAAAGTATGCCTCTCTTGGATGCGATGGAGAGCCCTACAAGTGTTGCAACCGGAGTAGCAAGAGCTAGTGCACATGGACATGCAATGACAATCACAGAGATGGAAATCATAAAGGACTGTTCAAAGTTATGGGAGTAAAAATACCACCCGACAAAAGTAAACGCTGCTAAAAGTAAGATAATTGTCGAGAAATATTCACTTAGCTTGTTTGCCAACTGCTGGATTCGCGGCTTGTTATTCATCGCATTTTCAAGTAGTGAGACAATATTACTCATCGTTGAGTGTGCATAATCTTTTGTGACTCTATATTTTATATCCGCATCGATACTGACAGTCCCACTGATAATGCACTCACCTTTTTCTTTGAAAATCGGTTCACTCTCTCCGGTGAGGCTTGACTCATCAAAACTGCCACTGCCCTCATACACTTCTCCATCAAGAGCAACACGTTCTCCACTTCCAAGAAGTACTATCTCACCCTCTTTTATATCATGAACGCTTTTGGTGACGATTTTTTCATCTTCTACAACTTTTACATCACTGACAAGATGCTGACTCATAATATCAAGTGTATCTGCAATACTTTTTTTACTAAGGACTTCTAAAAACTTTCCAACTAAGACAAAAGAGATTATCATCGTCACAGAATCAAAATATGCCTCTCCACTTCGAGTAAGGGTAATGTAGATGGAGTAGATATAGGTCAGAAGTGCACCTGTTGCAACAAGGGTGTCCATATTGACCGTTTTTGTCTTTATACCATAGTACATCCCTCGAAAAAACGGCCATCCACTGTAAAAAAGAACAGGCGTTGCAAGAACCCACTCCCCAAGATTTAAAATATGTTTCACATCAGCAGATATTCCAGTGAAATATCCGGCATACTGTGCAACCATGATTGTCATCATATTCATCGTTGCAAAGACAGCAACTGCAATGCGAAGGTAATAATCTTTTCGCTCTTGATTTGCTTTTTCTTCCTGCAGACTTGCATCATAAGGGTAGGAATTGTAACCTATGGCACGGATCATATCGATAATCTCGGAGAGTTTTACAACATCATCATCCCAGACAATTTTGGCTTTGTTGTTTGTGTAGTTGATATTTGTAGCAATAACACCATCCATATTGATAAGTGCTTTTTCATTGAGCCAGACACACGCAGAACAGTGAATACCCTCAATAATTAAAGATACTTCAGAGAATCCATCTTTATTTATGGTCACAAAACGTTCATAAAATGCCGGTGCATTAAAATTACTGGAGTCTTCATACTGCTCTTGAGGCGGTGCGAGTTTTTCACTCCCAAGCTTTTTGTAAAAACCATCAAGTCCCTGATCACTTAAAAGATGAAAGACACCCTGACAACCATTACAACAAAAGTAATGTCCATCATCTTCTATCATTACATCTTGCATAAATTCCAGATGACAGTGGTCACATTTAATCTTCTTGGACAACTTGAAATTTCCCCAATGTTCTATTTTTTTTGAGTTCCTGCCATGGACGTACATAACCGTTCATACAGATATACACCCCTGCTATCTCTTGCGTCTGGGCAAAACCTATGGACATTCCAAGATTAAAGCTCGCTTCTGATTTCTCGATAGAGTAAGGCTTCATAGCTCCCGTGAGCACTATAACTCTGTCATCAAAGATAGCATCTAAGAACTCTGCCGTCTCATCAATCGTATCGGTACCATGAACGATAACAAATTCAGCTTCCTCAGACTCTGCAATGATACTTGCAACTCTTTTCCTATCTTCTATATCCATATCCAAACTGTCTTTATAGACAACACCAGCGACCATAAAATGATGTTTGATTGAAGCCATAATCTCATCGATAGCGTCATTATCATAAGGGACTTCCAAAACTCCCGTCTCTTCATTGTACCGTTTGTTAAATGTTCCACCACTGTTTAAAATAAGCATATTTACTTCCAAATCTCATCTAATTTTTTTACAATTTTCGTAGCTTTTGACGCTTGAACTTTTCCGCTCTCATCAAAAAAATAGGTCTCACGCAGTCCAGCACTCTGCCCTGCTTCAATGTCTCGCTCTTTATCGCCTATCATAATAGAGTTTTGCAAATCCAGATCAAACTCATCTACTGCCTCACGCAGCATTCCAGGTTTTGGTTTACGACATGCACACTCACCTGATAAATCCGGATGATGCGGACAATGATACACCTTTGTAATTTTGATGCCTTTTTGCTCAAAAACTTCCAACATCCACTGCGTGAGCTTAATAAACTCTTCTTCGGTATAAAAGCCGCGAGCAATACCTGACTGATTAGTTACAATAAATATCAAATAACCTAAATCCTGATAGTGATGGCAGAGATTAAAGATACCATCAATAAATTCAAAATCTTCTATTTTGTAAAGATACTCTTTTTCAACATTGACAACACCGTCACGGTCTAAAAAAAGAGCTTTTCTCTGCATCTATGCACCTACACCTTCACCAAAGGTCTCTTTCTCAATTATATCACAAAGAATATGACCGATTAGGATATGTGACTCTTGAATACGTGGTGTAGAATCTGATGGTACAATGAGTGCGACATCTGCCATCACGGCCATTTTCCCACCGTCTCGACCGACAAGGGCTACTGTTGTGATGCCTTTTTCTTTTGCCACCTCAAAAGCATTGATGATATTTTGCGAATTTCCAGAAGTTGAGATACCAAAAAAGATATCACCCTCTTGTCCCATACCTGCAAGCTGACGAGAAAAAACCTGGTCATATCCATAATCATTTCCAATTGCAGTCAGATTAGATGTATCAGTTGTCAGCGCTAAAGATGGAATGGAAGGTCTGTCAAACCCATAACGGCCAACAAGTTCTGCAGCAATATGCTGTGCATCGGCAGCACTTCCGCCATTACCGGCTAAAATTGTCTTTTTATCCGTTTTATAGAGTGCTACACATCTGCGTGCAACATCTTCTATTTTGTCCAAAAGCGCATCATCTTCATATATTGCCTGCTTTGTCTCATATGATTCTTTAATTTGATCTTTTATATAGTTTTTCATCTGCTCTGCCTAAAAATAATATCTGAAATAATAGCATAGAATTGGTTATAAAAAGGTGTTTAGAATAGAGAGGGAGTAAATTTTAAAAGGAGCAGTAACCAAAGAGAAAAACTCTTTGGTTACAAGATGTCAGAAGAAAAAACTAGTCGATTTTTTCTGCTTTTTTAACATCATAAAGAATGTCATCCATTGGGTGACGATACATTGGCATTGCAAGACGTTTTTCATCAAGTACGTGACCGATGAAACCGATTGAACGACCTACGATGAAGAATGCATTAAGCGTACCAGACTCAATAAACTCATTGATCTCTTCTTCAGAGTATCCAAGAGCTCTCCACATATCAACCATTAAGATACCGATAGTACCATCAACGTTAAGAATAAGGTTCTCTTTTTTACTTGTAGTAAGTGCCTCAACAGTTCTTGCATAGTCAAGTAATGGAGTACTTGGGAAATGCTCTGCTGCATAGTTCATAAGACCAGTTACACGAAGGTCTGGGTTCTTCAACGATTTGATACGGTGACCGATACCTGGAATTGGCACACCCTCTTTTTTCATGTATGATAAGAACTCTTTTGGAGAAAGATTATTATCATCAGCATATTTGAAGTATTTTGCTGCACCATCAATAGCACCACCAAAACGCGGACCAATTGTTAAAAGACCAGTTACAAGTGACTCAACAACAGATTTTCCAGCACGCGCTGTTACTTTTGCATTGTGTGCACCAGAAACTGCTGGACCATGGTCTGCAACAGTTTTGATTACAGTCTCAATGAAGTCTGTAGCCCATTTTGGATACTGTTTTTTGAACCATAGAAGTGAAATAACATCACCGATACCTTTACCAGTATCTGGAGTAGCAACACTAGAGATTGGGAAACCAGCATATGTTGCCTCTTCACCACGGTCATCAGAGATTGTACAGATAAACTGTTTAGGACGACGTACTTTTGGTACGATGTTGATTTCAGGCTCAGCGATTTCACCGATAACACCTTCAGCTTTAAGTCCTTCATAAACCTCTTTGATTTTTGCCGGAAGATCATTGAATGTTGCAGGTACATGAATACCAGCTTCAGCCATAGCTTTGTTTTTCGCTTCAGCAGTCTCTCTCTCAGCATTTGCAGATGCACCTGCGTGACCGAATTGAACACCAGAGTCATAGTACTTAGCGATTGTACCGATACACCATGCGATGATTGGTTTTGTAATTTTTCCAGATTTAACTGCTTCAATTACTTTGTACTCTTCAGTACCACCAACTTCACCAAGTAAAATCATATATTTTACATCTGGGTTCTCTTGCATACGAAGTAAGTTGTCGATGAAAACTGAACCAACAAATCTATCACCACCGATTGCAACACCCTCAGCGATACCATCAGCATTGATAGCGATGATGTTTGAAAGCTCATTAAAAAGCCCACCTGAACGAGTTACAAGTCCACAAGAACCTGCACGGTGAAGTTTAGAGTTGATGATGTTCTCAATAGTACCACCGATGTTTGCAATTTTGAATGCACCCGGAGCAATAGCACCAACAGTAGCAGGTCCAATTACAACAACACCAAGCTCACGTGCGTATGCATTCATACCACGAGCAAGTCTCTCAGGGATACCTTCAGCCGTGATCATGATAGTCTTAAAACCACCAATATTCAGTGCTTCCATAGTTACATCATAAGCAGTTCTAAAAGATGCAAAGTTTAAAAGTACATCAGCTTGTGGCTGAGCAGCTTTTGCTTCTGCAGTACTTTTGTAAAGTGGGATCATAATCTCATCGCCACCCCAAAAGAACTTCTCAAACTTGTTTCCACTTGTAGGAGCTACGATAGCTGCAACAGATGGTGTCTCTCTTTTAATTGTATAATCATAATCAAGCATTCTTTGGATTGCTGTTTTGTTGTTGTTCCAAAAAATTGCTTGTGTATCTCTAGTAAATAATTTTCCCATCTCTTCTCCTTACTTCTCTTCTAATGCCATACGTACAATATCTGTAACGTGTGTTTCTGGCCCATAAACGTGAATTTCAAGACCTAATCTGTCAGCTGCTTCTTTAATGTCTTTAAGACCTTTTTCGTAGTTTGGTCCACCACGACGAACGTAGATTTTGATACCAACATCTTTCATCTTATCTGCATACTCTTCAAATGCTTGAATGATACCTGTAAATGTTTTCGCAACATCAGTAAAGTTTGCAATCGCACCACCGATGATTAAGATTTTATCACGACCTTTTGGATCTTTTTCACGAGTCATAAGATCTAAAATAGTCTCAGCATAGAATTTTGTCTCACCAGTCGTTGGACCACCAGAGTACTCACCATAGTTTGCAAGATCTTCGATACCTGCGAAGTCAGCGATAGTATCAGCATATACAACTGAAGCACCACCACCGGCAACCATAGTCCAGATTCTAGCTTCTGGCTTAAGAAGTGTAAGTTTGAGTGAAGCACCAGTTTTTGCATCAGCCTCTTCGATAGCTTCAACTTCCGGAGATTTCGCTTCCATGCCAAATGCAGTAGGATACTCTACATCACCCCACTCTTCTACCATCATGAAACCTGCTGTATCATCAAGCTTAGCAACCATATCTAAAAGCTCGATTTTTGTACCTTGCATTACAAATGGGTTGATCTCAAGGTAAGCAAAGTTAAGCTCACGGTATGCTTTAAAGAAACCGATTGCAAATTTTGCGAAGTTCTCTTTATCTTCTTCTTTTACGTCTGCAGGAATATTTGCCTTGATTTTCTCAGCAATTTCTTCTTCTGTAGCAGTAATTGGGAATGCTACTTCAGTAACTTTTTCATCCCAACCTTCTTCAACTTCCATACCACCTTCAGCTGACATATAAAGAACATCTTCATCACCAACACAAGTAGCAGAGATGTAGTACTCTTCTGATTGATCATGTGGAGTAAATGGCTCAACAATGAAGTGAGTCAATCTATCTACTTTTGGCTCACCAGTCGGAGTGTCACCATCAAAAGAAAAATATACTTCAACATCTTCTTTTGATTTTTCATCAATCCAAGCCGCTGCTTTTTCTAAAGAAACATCACCAGGTTTTTGATCTTTAAAAAGTACTAGTCCGTTTTTACCACGTTTACCAAATAACATATCCGGTTTTGCAACAAGTGGCTTCTCTTTTAACCACGGCTTCTCTTTTGCAGCTTCAAGTAACTCAGCACCTGAAGTTACTAAAACTGTTTCATATGAATAAGTAAAATCTGGAAAATATTTATCCCAGTGTTTTGCTAAAATTGACTTTGCGTCGTATTCTCGTATCGCTTTTTGAGCCATAGAAACTCCCTATTTTGATATTTGTGGGTAATTTTAGCATAAACTCATTTAATAAATATCTTTGCCTTAGCTTAACTATCTAAATGCTTTGTTTATTGTTTAATTTAGTAACAGTGGCTTTGTAAAGGGTTTTGTTTTTGTAACGAATAGTTACACTTTCTTGCTTCGTACTCTGAAGAGGAATTGCATTGAGTCTATTTTGAGTGCATTTATCGATTCCATAAAAACGCAAACGCTTTTGCATTTTTGTATCTGTACTTACACAGCTATAACCTTGGCTTTTGAGTATCTGTGCCAACTCTTTTGCTATATGCATATTGTAAGCAAAGTTCTTTTTTGGATCATCTAGGAACAGATAGAGCTCTTTATTGAAAAAGACAAGAAGGGTATTGAATATCAAGAGTATAAAAGATATAACAAATATCGCTCTGTAAGCCTTTCTATTCTCTTTTAAACGTACTCTATAAGAGCTTGCAAAAGTCTGTGCTGCAAGTGGAAGTGCAACAATAAGATAGGGTGCGAAATGTTCAATATCTACTCTTTGACGAAAAGAGATAAGAAGCGAAAAAAGCAGTGCCGTTGCAGCAATATACCAGAGTTTGTCACGTTTATCTGCCAAATAGCGCCTGTAAAGTACATAAAACAGATAGATAAAGATGATAGGTGTAAAAATAGCACTGTAAACACCTATAGTATCTAAAAAGTGACCTCGTGGAAAACCATATATATCAAACCCATACAGGTAAGAAGATAGGATGAAAAGTCCAATATTATAGATAAACTCTTTTTTCTCTTTGTGAAAAAGATGATAAAAAGCCAAGCCTAAGAAGAGATAGACAAAACCGACATCCACTAAAGCATAAATAAGAAGAAGTAGGTTCATAAAAAACTTTGGAGTTCTCTCTTCTAAGTAGAGGTACAGTAGTAGTCCAAAGATGATAAATCCCGCATGATTGACCATTATAGCTGCACTGACAACACCAGGCAGTAATACAAAAGTCAGAACAAGCCAAAGTCTGTTTCGCTCAGAATTCAAATAGCGTTTAGAGATATCATAGATAAGAAACGCACTGGCAATGTGCATCATTATAAAAGGAAAGCGAAGTCCAAAATCATTCTGTCCAAAAAGAGCTAAAGAGGCTTTGACTAAAAGCTGTAAAAAAGAGAAGTCACCATAAAGCAGTGAAGCCTCACTTGAGGCTATTGAGATGTGTGATGTCTCAAAAAAAAGTACGAAAGCATCTATTCCTAAGATGAGAAATAAGATGAGTTTGTACCTCATAGTTTTAAAAAGTTTCCTATCATTTCATGCCCATATTCACTCATAATTGATTCTGGATGAAATTGCACTCCATAGATATCTTTACCTTTTATTTTGAGTGCCATTATCTCTTTATCATCTGTAGAGTAGGCTTTTGGCTCAACGATATCAGGGAGTCTGTTTTTATCTACGATGAGCGAGTGATAACGAGTGGCTATAAACTCTTGTGGCAGGTCTTTAAAGATTGCACACTCACCGGTTTGCTGCATCTTGGATGTTTTTCCATGCATCATATTTTTTGCACGGACCACATCTCCGCCAAAAACCTGAGCAATACTTTGATGCCCCAAACAAATCCCTAAAATTGGCACTTTATCTTTAAAATGACGAATCACATCAAGCGTAATCCCCGCTTCATCAGGAGAAGCAGGACCGGGAGAGATGATTATTTTTTCAGGGTGGAGTGCTTCAATCTCTTCTAAAGTCATCTCATCATTACGAATAATTTTTAAATCAGCACCCAACTCTCTACAATACTGAACAATATTATATGTAAAACTATCATAATTATCTATCATTAAAATCATATTCTCTTCTACCCCCTAAACAACCCCTAAATTTCGGGATTTTAAAAAATCATATACTTTTACAAGCGGGTAATTTCTACCCTATTTCTACCTCAAAACTGTTTATAGATTGCTATTATACATTTTCTATGATTGTTTTTGGATAAAATAACGGATGTAGTCTCTACTTATACTTTATTGATTAATGAAACCTTTCCATAATTTCCTCACATCTAACCGGCTTCGAGAAAAGATAACCTTGTCCAAGATCACAATTTGCTTTGCTAAGAAAATCTTCTTGTTCTTCTGTTTCGATGCCTTCAGAAACTACTGTATATCCAAGTGTTTTTGCCAGCGCAATAATAGCCTCTATAACAATATTATCAGAACTCTCTTGCGCTATACCATCTACAAAGGATTTGTCTATTTTGATGGTATCAACTGGAAGTTGTTTGAGATAGGACATAGAGGAATACCCTGTTCCAAAATCGTCAATGGAAATTTTAAATCCATGATCTCTGAAGTTTTGTAAAATACTCATGCTAGCAACAGTTTGTTCCATAACGAAGCGTTCAGTAATTTCAATTTCTATTTCACTTGGTTTGACATTATGTCGTTTAAGTATGGCTAAAAAGTTCTCTAAAAGGTTAGGCTCTTTAAACTGTAAACTAGAAACGTTAATAGCGATATATTTTATTTGTGTGTTCGATTGATGCATCTGCTTAAATGCTTTACATGATTCCTCAAAAACAAAATATCCGAGTGTAATGATTACTCCGTTTTCTTCGGCAACAGGAATAAATTTATCAGGAGGAACGTTGCCAAGAGTCGGGTTTTGCCATCGTATAAGTGCTTCTATTGAAAAAATACTGTTTGTACTAAGCTTGTATTGTGGTTGAAAAACCATATGGAACTCATTATTTTGTAAAGCACTACGAAGCTCCATATCAATATTGAGTTTATATTGTATATTTTGAGAAAGTTCTTTTGTGTAATAGCGAACATTGTTTTTTCCTGTTTCTTTAGCAAAATACATCGCACTGTCGGCATGTTTAACCAGTGTATTTACATCTTCTCCGTTTTCTGGATAGATGGCTATGCCAACACTTGCAGTAGTGACAAGAGAATGTTCATTTATCTTAATTGGTTCTGCAAGATTTTTAATGATATTTGTAGCCACTATGGCCGCATCACTTGCAGATTCCAGATTTTCTAAGATGACAACAAACTCATCTCCACCCCATCGCGAGATAAAATCGCTATCTCGAAGTGTAGCTTTAAGCCTCGATGCAACACCCTGCAATACTTCATCACCTATGTCATGTCCGAGTGTGTCATTTATGATTTTAAATCGGTCGAGGTCTACAAACAACACAGCTAAAATAGTTTGATTTCTTCGAGCTACTGCTAACGCATGAAATAAATACTCCTCAAAATGAGTACGGTTATAGAGCTCTGTCAGAGCGTCATGGTAAGCAAGATAATCAGCTTTTTTCTGTGAAGTTTCTAACTCTCTAAGATCAGTTTGCACTGCAGTATAATTAGCAACATTCCCTTTATCATTCGTGATTTGTTTAATTGTTGTCCAGACAGGGATTAACTCTCCTGCACTACTTATATTAACAAGCTTTCCTTTCCATATACCATTCTTTAAAAGCTGATTCCAGAGATCTTCATAAAAATATTTATCTTGCGCTCCTGATTGTAAAAAACTAAGATTCTTTCCTTGGATTTGCTTAAGCATATATCCGTATATGTTTGTAAATGCTCTATTGACAGAGACAACTTTTCCCTCTGCATCGGCTATGATAATAGCTTCTTCTGTATTTTCAAAAACTGTAGCTGCTTGCACTAGTTTTTTATTTTTTTCTATATAAGCTGTAATATCAAGTTTAAGAGCAATATAATTGACAAGCTTTCCTTCTATAAAAACAGGAACGATGGAAGCTTTTTCATATAAAATTGTACCATCTTTTCGTTTATTTATGAATTGCCCATCCCATTTCTCACCCTTTGCTAGCTTAGTGTTGAGCTCTTCATAAACATTTTCATCTTGGATATCTGATTTTAATATTCTTGGATTTTCCCCAAGTACCTCTTTGGCTTTATATCCAGTCGCTTTTTCAAATGTTTCATTGACATAGATAATCTTTCTTTCTATATCTGTTATCACGACAATATTGTCACTGTGTTCTACAGCGTATTTGAAAGCTAAAAGTTCTTTCTTTATTTTGATTGACTCAAGATGAGAGAGAATCAGTGCAAACAAAATAAAAACTGCAAAAAAGAAAAAAGTATTCAATAGCCATGTTTGGTACTGCAAACTTTTTTCATAGTCACGTGTAATATGAAGTTTAAGCATTTCAATTTGCTGATAAAGAGGATTTATTTGAATCTCTTGTGAAACTTCTTTGAGTGATTGGAGTGTTTGAAGCATCACTTTAGAGTGTCGGTAAAAAGTATATAGATATTGTTTTTTTTCATTATTTGCAATGATTTTAAGTTTATTGAGTTTTTTATCTATAATTTTTTTATCAATATAGTCACTTGAAGCATATCTTAAAATATAAAAAAGTGTTTCATTTGTTAGATTCTTTGCTTGAAGTGAAATTTCAGAAGCATCTGAAATAGTTCTCTGCAGATCAAAAAGAAAGTGCGAGCTGTTGATAAGAGTAGAGTTTTGTGCTTTAAAATATTCTAAATCTTCAACTTTCTTTTGAAAATTTTTTGAGATATCTTTTAGAAGAACAGAAGTGTCTGTATTGTATTTTTGCAAATCACTGCTTACACGTTTAAGTATTTGATGGAACTTATTTTCTTGCTTATCGATTTCATCATAATTCGTAAACTTGTTTGTAGTAAAAGTGAAACTGTAAAGTTCTTTGTCTATAAGTTGCAGAGTTGTTATTTTGTTACTTTGTAAAGCATAATGGCTCATACCCTCTTTTATTTTATATCCAGTAACAAACATAATAAAAACAAAGAGGATAAAGATAAAAAGTATAAATGTAGTTCTGTCTGTCTGTTTAAATTTTTCTATCATCAGGGCTCAATATTTTTAGGAAGTTCACCATTGAGTGATTTTAAGAAAGCTACTATCTTTGAAATCTCCTCTTTGGTAATATGACGGCCAAGTTGATACTGAGACATAATTTCAACAGCTTCTTTAAGATCATACGTACGTCCATCATGAAAGTAGGGCGCGGTTCTTGCAACATTACGAAGCGAGGGAACTTTAAAGAAATATTTATCTCTCTCTTTATGAGTAATATTATATCTTCCCAGCCACTCTGAATTCGTTTCGTTAAAAATACCGAATTTATTATACAGATTGCCACCAATATTTTCCCCATGGTGACAGCTTGCACATCCTTTAGACTTAAAAAGCGCATATCCCTCTTTTTCTTCCTGAGTAAGAGCCTTGCTATCACCTCTTAGATATTTGTCAAAGCGAGAATTTGGTGTGATAAGCGTTTTTTCATACTCTGCTATGGCATCAGTAATATTTTGTTTTGTAATACCATCATCATAAATTGCATCAAAAAGTTTTTTATATTCGCTTTTTCTGAGTTTTGCTACGACCTCTTTAAAAGAAGAAGCCATTTCAATAGGATTTTCAATAGGTCCTGCAGCTTGTTCTTGTAAATCTTTTGCCCGACCATCCCAAAACTGTCGAAAATTAAAATAGGCATTATAGACAGTAGGAGCATTAATTGTTCCCTCCCGCCCTTTAATACCAAAAGAGAACTTGAGTCCGTCATCACCACCCTCTTCCAAGTTGTGGCATGTTGCACAACTGACAGTGTCATCATGTGAGAGAATAGGATCAAAGAAGAGTGCTTTTCCAAGTTTTACCTTCGCATAATTGACTTCTACAGTTTGCGGTAATGGAGTAATGGGCTCACTCGCCATTAAAGTTGAAAATAGCAATATACTTATTAATTTATACATGATGTTATTATACCGCATAGGAGCTGAAACGATATTTATTACAGATTGTCGCACTTGATTGTTGAATGGGCGGAAGTTTGTTTAAGAAAATGGTGTCAAGAGAGAGACTTGAACTCTCGACCTCCGGCTTATGAGACCAGCGCTCTAACCAGCTGAGCTACCTTGACATCGTTTAAGAGGCTGGAATTATACATAAGTTCATCTTAGAGTTTTATAAAAGTACAAAAAAGTTTTATAATGCTTTTTCTATCGCTTTTTGATCAAATCCACAAATCCATCTGCTTCCTATTAAAACAACAGGAACACCTCGACAACCATGACGTTCACAATCCTGTGCTGCTTTTGTATCTTTTGTAATATCTATGGCTTTAAATTTTATACCGTTTTTTTTGAAGTACTCTTTTGCAACACTGCACCATTTACATGTCGGAGATGTAAAGAGTACTACTTTTTTCTGTTTTTTACTCTCCATAAAGCTTCCTCCTTGATTTCTTTATGAAATTATAGATACTGTTTTCTTTATAGTAAATAAAGTTTCATAAAAATATTTAGAAAAGTTTAGTCACTAAGACTAAAAGGATTGACATATTCTCTTTTTTTTTGTATTATCACACTTGTAATTTAAAAGAAATTAGGAGGATAATTAAATGAATTTCAAACCACTAGGTGATAGAGTATTAGTAGAGAGAGTCGAAGAGACAAATACAACTGCAAGTGGAATTATCATCCCTGACAATGCGAAGGAAAAACCTTCACAAGCAAAAGTAGTCGCAGTATCAAGCGAAGTTGAAGATGTTAAAGAGGGTGATGTTGTTGTATTTGGCAAATATTCTGGAACTGAACTCGCACTTGAAGGGAAAGAGTACTTAGTGCTTGAGACATCAGACATTCTTGGCGTAATCGCATAATAATTTAACAATTATAAAATTTAAGGAGATATCAAATATGGCAAAAGAGATAATTTTTTCAGATAATGCAAGAAATAAATTGGCACGCGGAGTTGAGAAACTTACAGATGCAGTAAAAGTAACAATGGGACCACGCGGTCGTAATGTTTTAATCCAAAAATCTTACGGAAGTCCTGTAATCACAAAAGATGGTGTTTCTGTTGCTCGAGAGATTGAACTTGCTGACAAACTAGAAGATATGGGTGCACAACTTGTAAAAGAGGTAGCATCTAATACTGCTGATGAGGCTGGTGATGGAACAACAACTGCAACAGTTTTAGCAAATGCTATCTTCTCTGAAGGTCTGCGTAATATCACTGCAGGTGCAAACCCTGTTGAAGTAAAACGTGGAATGGACAAAGCATGTGAAGCGATTTTAGAGAACCTAAAAGCAAGTGCAAAAACTATTAAAGATAAAAATGAAATCGCGCAAGTTGCTACAATCTCTGCAAACTCTGATGCACAAATCGGTGAGATGATTGCTGAGGCTATGGAGAAAGTCGGTCAAGATGGTGTTATCACTGTTGAAGAAGCAAAAGGTATCGTTGACGAGCTCGATGTAGTTGAGGGTATGCAGTTTGACCGCGGTTACTTAAGTCCTTACTTCATCACAAACACTGAGAAGATGACAGCTGAGATTGAAAATCCTTGGATTTTACTAGCTGACAGTAAAATCGCATCACTAAAAGACCTTTTACCAGTGTTAGAGCAAGTACAAAAAACAAACCGCCCACTGCTTATCATTGCTGAAGATGTAGAGGGTGAAGCACTCTCAACTCTAGTTGTAAACAAACTTCGTGGTGTGCTGAATATCTCTGCTGTTAAAGCACCTGGTTTTGGTGACAGAAGAAAAGCGATGCTCCAAGATATCGCAATCCTTACAGGTGGTACAGTAATCTCTGAGGAGACTGGTCATACACTAGAAGGTACAACTATTGACATGCTTGGTCAAGCTGCTCGTGTAGTCATTGACAAAGACAATACTGTTATCGTTGATGGTGCAGGAAGTAAAGAGGCAGTTGAGGCTCGCATCAAAGAGATCAGAACTCAAATGGAGACAACTACAAGCGAGTATGACAAAGAGAAACTCCAAGAGCGTCTTGCAAAACTTTCTGGCGGTGTAGCAGTTATCAAAGTAGGTGCTGCAACTGAGACAGAGATGAAAGAGAAAAAAGACCGTGTTGATGATGCACTCTCAGCGACAAAAGCTGCTGTTGAAGAGGGAATCGTTATCGGTGGTGGAGCGGCTCTTGTTCGTGCTGCTGCAAAAGTAACTGTTGATGATTTAGAGGGTGACCAAAAAATCGGTGCTGAGATCATTTTACGTGCTGTAAAAGCTCCGGTAAAACAGATCGCAGCAAATGCTGGTTATGATACAGGTGTTGTTGTTAACGCTATTGAGAATGCTGACAGCGAGACAATCGGTTTCAATGCTGCAACTGGTGAGTATGTAGATATGTTTGAAGCTGGTATCATCGATCCACTTAAAGTTGAGCGTGTTGCACTTACAAATGCAACATCAGTATCAAGCTTACTTCTTACAACAGAAGCAGCAATCTTTGAGATTCCAAAAGAGGGAGCTGCTGCACCAGACATGGGAGCAGGTATGCCTCCACAAATGGGAATGCCAAGTATGATGTAACTGTCAAAAAGTGCTCTTTGAGCACTTGACAGTATACTCTCTTTTATCTTTCACTTAATCCATTCAAAGAAAAATCCTTTTAACTCCCTTTCATCATAAAACTATGCTAAAATACCCTCATCTTACATTCAAAGAAAAATATGAAAGAAAAAAAGATATCACTAGTTCTTGGTAGTGGTGGTGCAAGGGGCATCATACATATTGGTATAATCAAGTGGCTAGAAGAACACAACTATAAAATCAAATCTATTTCCGGTTGTTCTATGGGTGCACTTATCGGTGGTTTTTACGCTGCCGGGCGATTAGATGCATACAGTGAGTGGCTGCGTGAGATTGATATCTTAGATATGCTTAAACTTCTTGATTTTAAAGGAAGTGGCGGTTTTGTTTCCGGTGAAAAGCTTATGAAAAAGCTCCAAGAGATTCTTGGAGAGCATACAATAGAAGAGCTGCCAATTAAATTTACAGCGGTTGCAACAGATATAGATACACACAAAGAGGTCTGGATCAATGAAGGACCTCTACTGAATGCCATTCGTGCTTCTATCTCACTTCCTATGTTCTTCACACCCTATAAATATAAAAACAAAAATCTTGTCGATGGCGGTGTATTAAATCCGGTGCCTATTGCTCCGACATTTCATGACGATACAGATTTAACCATTTCTGTAAATCTTGGAGGAGAAGCAACACTACATCCACTTATAAATAATAAAAATAAGGACTCTTCTATTTCAAATACCTTTAAAGAGTACTTTGGTAAATTATCTTTACCTGATAGTTTTACAAAAGAAAATAATATCTATATGGTTGCAAATAAATCCTTTGAAACTATGCAGAGTAATATTGCTAAAATGAAACTGGCAGCTTATCCTTCAGATATTGAAATAGACATTCCCATAAATTTATGTGGGACATTTGAATTTAACAAAGCAGATAAGCTTATAGAGTATGGCTATAATATCTGCAATACGATTGAAGAATTAAAGGAATAAGAATGCAAAATCCGTTTGAGAGTGGACAGATAAAAAACTATCTGCTACTCTATGCAAGTGTTGTCGTTATTATGGTACTTTTTTTCATAGCAACAACACTCTTCAATGAAGACAAAGAGGTAAAACAAAAAGAATTCAATACAGAACCTGTTGCCAAAAAAGAAAAAAATGTGACAGTTGAAAAAAAAGTAAAACCGAAATTTCAACTGTTAGAGAAAGCTTACTAGGCTTTACTCTTTTGTAACGATATAGAGCTGTTCGTGACCAAGACGCTTTAAAATATCCATCACAGAGACAAAATCCTGAAATTTGGACTCTTTATCACTTCTGAGGACTACTGTCTGTTTTTTTGAAATAGTAGAGAGTTTCTGTTCTAGTTGCGTGAGATTTACCTGCTCTTTTTCAAAAAAAATCTCACCTTTTGCATTGACATATACGGTGACCTCTTTTTGTGTATCTTCTTTTTGTGTTGCTTTTGCTTCCGGTAGATCAACAGGAATGACACCTTGTTTTATGAATGTTGCAGTTGTCAGCACCATAACAAGAAGAACGAGCATAATGTCGATAAAAGGGATAACATTTATCTGATCAAAACGCTTGAAGTTCTTTTTTTTACATCTACTCATTTACTGCTTCTTCGTTTGCTATATCAAATTTTGTAAGTATACGTTCTACTTTTCTCAGCACTATTGTATAGGCAATAATTGCCGGCATCGCCACAATAAGACCTGCCGCTGTGGCTTTAAGTGCTAATGCAAGGCCCATCATGATTTTTTTCGCATCAACTGCACCGATATCACCTAAAGAGTAAAAAGTAATCATAATCCCAACAACAGTTCCCAAGAGCCCAACATATGGAGCATTTGAACCAATAGCACTGATGATACCTATATTGTCGGTCAAATCAAGTTCTAAATTATCTCTATGTTTATAATCTTCTATACGTACACTTTTATAAAACATCATTCTCTCTATAAAAAGCCATAAAGTAACTACACTCATCAGTGCCAAAATTCCCATTACGCCATAATCAAGTGCCTTTTCCGCATACTCTATCATTGAACTTGTTGTCTGCATTCTTATCCCTGTAGTTTTTTAAATTTTAATTTTACTGTTGTTCCAACATTCGGTGATGAATCAAAAATCAATACAATACCATTCTCATCACAAAATCTCTTGACCATGCTTAGCCCTATTC
Source organism: Sulfurimonas sp. NWX79 (assembly GCF_039667035.1). Taxonomy (NCBI): domain Bacteria; kingdom Pseudomonadati; phylum Campylobacterota; class Epsilonproteobacteria; order Campylobacterales; family Sulfurimonadaceae; genus Sulfurimonas; species Sulfurimonas sp. NWX79. Next base: position 4,736 of record NZ_JALCZL010000023.1, on the reverse strand, counting down.
CAAAACCTTGCATATCTCTGTTTATCTGATAGTAGTTGTCAAAGATACCTAAAAGCTCTACCTCATCCATCCCGATTCCATAATCCTGAACAAGCAACATATCATTTTCTATTTTTATATCTATCTTTTTCGAACTTCCTGAGTATTTTACTCCATTATCAATCAGGTTGTCAATTACCTTAGAGAGTCCAATTTTATCCATAAAAAGCTCACAAGAAGCTAATGATAGATGAAACTCCATATTTGGGTAAATCTTTTGTATGAATTCTACCCGTTCTTTGACAAGTTCATCTAAAAAAAATTTCTCTTTTATCTCCTGTTTTGTCTGCATCTTAATAAGATAATCGAGTTCATTATAGCGCTGTTTTAACATATTACAAGCACTCTCAATACGTTCTACTCTTTTGAGCATTTTTGTATCGTTCAGGTTCTTCTTTAACATTTGGGTATTAGTCACAATCGTACTTATAGGTAAATTGAGCTCATGCAATGTCTCTTTGGAGAGCATCTGTAGATTTTTTACATAGGCTTCAAGTGGGTCAATCGAGAGTTTAGAGATGAACAGTGCAGAGAGAATGACCAAAGCAAAAACAATAATCCCTAAAAGCAAGAGATTAGAAACTGCCAAAACTTCAAGAGCATAATACAAAAGCAGTAAAAACAGACTCACTGTCAAAAAATAAAAAACAAAAATATTAAACCGGAGATTACGAAACAAGTTTGTATCCTATGCCTCGGACATTTTCAAACTTGAGTTCAGGGAGCAGTTGCTTGAGACGATTGACATAAACACGAAGCACGCCGTCACTGCCACCTTCTGCACTACTCCACAACTCATCCAAGATCAACTCTTTAGGAACTGTTTCATTATAGTGTTTCATAAAAAGCAGAAGCAGTCCATACTCTTTTTTAGAAAGATTTAGCTCTTCTCCTTTATAACGAATACGCTGATGCACTTCATCATGACACAGCTCTCCAGCACATTCAGGTTCATGCTGTTTCACTCTTCGAAGCACTGCTTTTATGCGCAGTAAAAGTTCATCCATATCAAAAGGTTTGGTAATGTAATCATCACAACCATTTACAAAGCCCTCTTCTAGTTTTGACTTTTCTGTGTGTGACGTTAAAAAGATGGCGGGTGTATTATCATCTGCCTCACGCAGGTCTCTTAAAAGACAAAGCCCATCAATGAGAGGAACATTGATATCTAAAAGATAGAGATCAAACCTGTTTTTATAGGTAGCATCAAGGGCATCCTGTCCATTAGGCACATGAATCACTTCATAATCAGCATCTTCAAGCAAGTCCACTATTGTCTCGCCAAAGAGCAGATCATCCTCTAAAAGCAGTATTTTAATCGACACTCTCAATAGCCCAAGATAGAGTTTCACCTGCATACATAGGTACTACATTTGAGTACTCATCCGGTACAACAAAAGGACGTTTTTCTAAGGTTACCTCTTTAAACTCCGGACAGATACCGTAAATGCTCTGTGCATTGTCACTGACAAAAGTCTGCAGGTTATCAAGCTTATCAAATTGCTCAAAAATCTCACACAGAAGCTGCAGAGCGATCGGTGCAGTAAAGACACCTGCAGCACAGCCACAAGACTCTTTTTTATGACGAGGATGCGGCGCTGAGTCTGAACCAAACATCACTTTTGGATGTGCTTCAAGTGCGATAGATAATAGTGCATCCAAGTCTTGGGGACGTTTTGCGATCGGTTTACAAAAAAGATGTGGCTGCATCATGCCACCCACAACATCATCTAGTGTTAAAAGAAGGTGATGGACTGTAATTGTTGCATAGAGATTATCATACTTATCAAGCATATCAACGGCTGCTTTTGTCGTAATATGCTCCATAATGATTTTCAAATCTGGAAAGTTCTTCGCTAAAAGCTCATAGATAGACATAAATTCAGCCTCTCTGTCCATGACAAAGCCATCTGTCTCACCATGAACACACAGTGGAATCCCTAACTGGCTCATTGCTTCAAGTGTTGGACGCATCTCTTCGATATCAAAAGAGCTCACACCACCTTCAGAATTTGTCGTAATTCCTGCCGGATAGAGCTTGATTGCTGTAATCTCTTCTGCTACATCCGTTAAAAAGTTTTTATCATAGTTTTGATAAAAGAGTGTCATATAAGGTTCAAAGTAGTCATTTGGTACAGCTGCAATAATGCGCTCTTTATAGGCAATAACATCCTCTTTTGTCGTTACAGGAGGAACAAGGTTTGGCATTATAATGGCACCACTAAAAGAGTATGCAGTCAGTGGAGCAATATTTTCAAGCATTACACCATCACGCAGGTGTAGGTGCATATCAAGTGGCATTAAAAGCGTATGCGTTTTCATCAAAGAGTCCTTAGATTATCATTTAGGCAATTATATCGAAGTTGCAATTAAATGCCCCATAAATAGACATCAATAAATGCGATAAACATCCCTAAAAATGCCAAAGATCTGTAAAGGTGCGAGAGTTTCACAAAAGGTTTTCCATCAATGAAAATACCGAGTTGTACAGCAGAAACAATCAAAGATGAAAGTATAAAGAAGAGATAGGCAACAATGACAACGACGTACCAAGTTTTATGTGTAAACCCATATGCAAATAGAGCTATTACAGCTGCTAAAACGATGACATTTTGAATAAGCATATTTGTATTTGGTTTTTCCTCTTTTTTATAGACACGGGCAATCTTAAAGTATAAAAAAGAGAATAAAAGGGCAAAATAAAAAAGCATAGACAGCATTCCTCAAATAATTTTGAGAGAATTCTATCCAAATAATATTAAGTAATGTTTATTATAAGCTTTCTTTAGCTTTTAAAATAAGCTCATTAATTACTTTCTCATAATGTTTTGCTTCCGCTGCATCTGTTGATTCAAAACGCGTTACAAGAACCGGAGTTGTATTTGATGCACGGACAAGTCCCCAGCCTTTTTCAAAGTTAATACGTACACCATCTACTGTAATGATATCTTTGATAGTAGGGAAATCTACAGGCGGATTTTTGAGAAGCTCTTTGATTGTATCCATCAGTTTAAACTTCTCTTCTTCTGTAGTTTCCACTTTTATCTCTTCTGTAGAGAACACTTTTGGCAATTTTTCAAGTTCAGCATCCAAGTCAATGCCCTCTTTTATGAGCTCTAACATACGCAGTGTCGCATAGATAGCATCATCATAACCAAAATAGCGGTTTTTAAAGAAAATATGCCCGCTTACTTCACATGCAAGATCAGCACCTGTCTCTTTCATTTTCACTTTAAGATTTGAGTGCCCTGTTTTATACATAATGGCTTTTGCACCACGGCGAGTCAGTTCGTCATACATCACTTGAGAACACTTCACTTCACCGATAACCGTCGGCTTCTCCATCTTCATAGAGTATAGAAGTGCCATCATATCGCCTTTGATATTGTTCTTATGTGTAAGCACTGCAATCCTGTCTGCATCTCCATCGTAGGCAAAAGCAATATCACCCTCTTTTTCTAAAAGAGCTTTCACATCTTCTAAGTTGTGTTCCACTGAAGGGTCTGGATGGTGATTTGGGAATGTTCCGTCCGGCTCAACATAGAGCCCTTTTGCATGCAGTTCCAATCTATTAAAAATATCTTCTGTGACAACTCCTGCAACACCGTTACCGCAATCATATACGATGCGCGTATCCATCCCTTTAAGATGTTGAAATGCATTGACAATAAAGTCAATATATCTTGAAACTGCATCAATTTTAATGACTTTTCTCTCAGTTATTTGAGGCATATCCATAGCCTCACACTCACGTCCAAGTGCATAGATATCATCTGAGAAAAACGGTAGTTTATCTATGGTAATTTTAAAACCGTTATACTCACTTGGATTATGACTCCCTGTAATCATCACAGATGCAGAAGGTGTGATGCCATCCCACTCCTGATAATTTGTAAAGTAATTTACGGGAGTTGGTACTAGCCCCATATCAAGCACAGTTTTTCCACCGGCATTAAGTCCCTGCGTGAGGTATTCAAAAAGAATTGGAGAGTGGCTTCTTGCATCATAACCGACTGCTACATACTCACCATCTATTTTATCAGCCAATGCTCGGCCAATACGTACAACACTCGCTTCATTTAACTCTTTTTCATAGATACCACGGATATCATACTCTCTATAAATACTCAAAAATATTTCCTTGAAATTAATTACGCAATAATACACTGAAGTTGATTAAAAAAAGATACTATGCTTTGATATCCAAATATGAAGCTGGAGAAAAGTTTAATTCTGAAAGCTGATATTTGCATCTTTGACCTCTTTTTAGCTGCTTTATAGAGCCAATATCGGCATATTTCAAAAGAATTTGCAAAAAAAGGCAAAAAAGTTTGACTAATTCTATAATTCAGCTATACTGTTGCCAAGTGAAAGATGAGGCGTGAATTCATCTTTAGTGTGATTTTTGCTCTACCCGTGTTAAAACCTCCTAAAGACTTCTCCAATTTTTACACAAATTTATATACAAGGCTACACAATGGCACAATTAATGGACGGATCAGTTAAATGGTTCAACGATGAAAAAGGTTATGGTTTTATTCAACAAGACAATGGTGGGAGCGATGTATTCGTACATTTCCGTCAAGTAAACAATCCAAATGGTGGAAGAGTTTCTCTAGCAGAAGGTCAAAGAGTTACATTTGAAATCGGTGAGGGACAAAAAGGTCCTCAAGCTGAGAATGTAACTCCACTTTAGT
>NZ_JALCZL010000022.1:0-32074 GCF_039667035.1 Sulfurimonas sp. NWX79 | reverse complement strand
TACCAACAGTCATCTGCTTGTCGGTATAGTTTTCTCTATATCGAATGAGAAATATTTTATCAACAACTTTGTTGTTTTCATTGACTATCTCTTTGTAAAAGACACCTTCATATTTGGTTGATATTTTTTTATTTAATGTTTTTAGAGTTGCCATCACTTTTTCCATTTAGAATGAAATCTATAAGTGATAGTAAAATAAAAATGCTGTTGCTTCCCTTATGCTGGGAAATAGAGAAGATTTGATGAAAGATGATAAAATTTAAAAAGAGGTAAATATGCTATAATTTTTAAAAAAGCTGTAACTATGATAAATTTTCAATTTTTAACACCGTCAAAACAAGCTCAGAATGTAGAGGTATATATAAATGCTTTAACAAAAGCACTTGAGCAAACTGATGTTAGAAATATAGCTATATCAGGCTCTTATGGGACTGGTAAAAGTAGTTTTTTGAAAACATTTGAAAGTAACTGTGATAAAAGGTACAAATTTTTAGATATATCACTTGCTACTTTTAAAGAGGATACTAAAGATATATCTTTAGTCGAAAAAAGTATATTACAGCAGATATTTTACAGAGTTGAGCAATCTCAGATACCAAAATCAAGATTTAAAAGAATAAACACGGTTAAATGGGTAAAAAGTAAATCACTTTTTATAATTTTATTTATACTCTCATACATGATATTTTTTGATTCAAAATATACTGAGTTTTTACACTATCTAAATGATATAAAATGGATATCTTTGATTATATTGATAGGTGGATTGTTTTATTTTATTAAATCACTTATCAAAGATTTTGGAGGTATTAGTTTGGAAAAGCTAAATTTACAAAACTTGGAGATAAAAACAAACAAAGATGATGAATCATCACTACTTAATAACTACCTTGATGAAATATTATACTTTTTTAGTCAAACAGATTATAATGTTGTAGTTTTTCAAGATTTAGATAGGTTTGAAAATATTGAAATATTTACAAAACTAAGAGAATTGAATAGCTTCATAAACAATTCTGAACAAGTTAAGAAAAAGCATAAAAAAGTGGTATTTTTATATGCTATAAAAGATGATATGTTTAATGATAAGGAAAACAATAGAGTTAAGTTTTTTGACTTTTTGATACCTATTATCCCATATATCAATATCTCAACTTCTTATGAAAAACTTATTGAGCTATTTAAAGATGATTTGGATAATACAAATATAAAAAATCCTATCACAAAAGATTTTTTAAGAGATATATCGCTGTATATTCAAGATATGAGACTCTTAAAAAATATCTATAATGAATACAAGATATATGAAAAATCTATAGGAAACAATCTAAATAGAATACAACTTTTATCTATGGTTCTTTATAAAAACTTTTATCCAAATGATTTTGCCAAGTTACACAAAGGAGATAGTTTTTTAAATAATATTTTTAATAATAGGTACAGGTATATCAAGGCATTAGATGAGATATATATCGGCAAAATGGGAAAGCTAAGAGATAAGATAAAAAATATAGAAAAAGAAAATATATCAGATATTAAAGAACTAAGAATGATATATATTTATAAGATTATTGAAGACTTAGGGCATATTCAAGGACATATATATTGCGACAATCAAAATATACTACTAAATACTACTACAAATGACGATAAATTTAAACTAATACAAGAATGTTCAAGTATAAAATATGATAGATATAACGGTAATGTTAAATTTAAAGATATAGAAAATAAAATTGATAAAAACTTTACATATAAACAACGAGAAGATATTATTGTTAATAAAACAAACTCTCAAATATCTATTCTAGAAAATAATATAGATGAAATTCATAAACAAAGAGAAAGATTGAACAGATATACCATACAAGAACTTTCACAGCAAGAGGTATCTCAAAAGCTTTTAAATAGGTATCTGGGTAGTTATGACTTGCTAAAATATTTAATTTTCAATGGTCATATAGATGAAAATTATTATATGTATCTATCAAACTCGTTTAAAAATAGTTTAACACCTAATGATATAAATTTTTTAAAAAGTGTAATAAATAATACTCCTTTAGAATATACTTATAGCTTAAATAATATGAATGAACTTATATACAAATTAAATCTAAATGAGTTTAACAAAGAAGCTATACTAAATTATGATCTAGTAGAGTATCTTATAGAACATAAAGATGATTTCAAAGAACAATATAATGTCATATTTCAACAATTATCAAATGAGAGAAAAGCAAGTGTTAAGTTTATAGTGGAGTATATCAACTATTTACCTGAAACTAATATATTTATAAAAGAAATAGCTTTAAATTGGAGTGATATTTGGGAATATATTTATGAAAGGAGCAATATAGCTTTAGATAATTATACACGGTATTTTTATATTCTGCTATATAATTTAAGTGAGGAAGAGCTAGTCGCTCTAAATAAAAAAGACAGTATAAAAAAGTTTTTAGAGGAATTGACAGAGCTAAAAGATTTAGTGAAAAAAGATAATCAAAAATTGCAGTTATTGATTACAAACTTAGATGTAAAATTTTATAAGCTAAGCAATCCTATATCAAATAGATCATTATTCGAATACATTTATGAGAACAACAATTACGTCTTAAATAAACTTATGATAGAGCAGTTTATCTATGTAAAATATGCTACTAAAACTGATATAGAAAGAGAACTATACTCTAAACACCTTACAACCATAAAACAGCTTGATTCGTATAAAAAGCTTATAAGTAATATTGAAAATAATATTAATTATTATATAAAAAATATATTTTTACAGATAGATACAAATACACAAGAGAGTCAAGATGTAATTGTGTGGCTATTAAATAATGATGAATTAGAAGAAAAGTTAAAGTTTGAAATTATTCAAAAAGAAGAAACAATTTTAGAAGATTTATCTAAAATTGATAAAATATTTTGGAAGACTTTATTTGAACAAAATAAAATAAAAGCTACTTGGGAAAATTTATCTTTGTATTATGAGTATATAGATAAAAAATTAGATAATATACTTGTAGACTATTTAAATATTGAAAAAAATGCTAGAGAGTTATCAAAAATTAAAATTGATGATAAGTATTGCGAAAACAATGAAAATTTCGATAATACTATTTTAGATGATATTGTAGTTACAAACGATTTTGATTTAAGCTCTTATAACAAACTATTACAGAGTAATGGGTATCAGTACTCTGATATTGATATATCAAATTTAAATAGTGAAAAAATCGATGTGTTGTTAGAACAAAATAAACTGCAATTAAGTTCAGAAAATATAACAAACTTGCAAGAATACTTCCAAAACAAACATTTACAATTGATTAAATATTATTTTGATAATTTTGTAAATAATATCCAAGCATACCAAAGTATTTTTAATGACAATGATTTTGAATTAATTTTAAATCTAAAAGATATTGTAGATACTAAAAAAATACAACTGTTACAAAGTATTGACTTAGCTAGTTTTCCTATAAATGAAACTTTAGCTTTAAAAATTAGTCAATTATATTTTGATGAAAAACAAGCAATGACTAAAGAACTTTTAGATCAAATAATCAAATTTTTACCACATAAAAATAAATTAGAAATATTTGTATTTCAATTAGCATATAATGATGATTTAGATTGTGAAGATATTAAAAAATACCTTGAATTAATAGGTGACACTTATTCTCAACTTTGCACTACTGGAACAAGCCCAATTAATTTAGAAAAAAATCAAAATACAGAAACTTTATTACAAATATTAAAAGAGGAAGAGTGTATTTCATCTTATAGTATCAAAGACAAAAAAATTATAGTTTATAGGTTTAAGAAATAACTTATCCCAATGAAACAAACCATTAAAAGAGGTAAATATGCTATAATTGCAAAAAGGAGTATGAAATGACAGCACCATTAAACTATGACGAAATTCCTATGCAAGAAAAATTTATTATTATGGAAGAGTTATGGGAAAATATGTCTCATCAAGCAGAAGACAATGGCTTTACTCCAGAGTGGCATCTTGATGTTTTAGCTAATCGTGAAAAAAATATTCAAAATTCACAATCGACATTTAGTGACTTGGAGAGTGCCAAAAAAAGATTGCAGAAGCTCACTTAATGACTATCAAAATTCTTGATGACGCTGAAAAAGATATAGCAATTGGGATCTCTTTTTATGAATCTCAAAAAGATGGACTTGGCAGATATTTTTTAGATTCAATTTTATCAGATATAGAGTCATTACTTATTTATGCCGGCATACATATAGTGATTTCAGATTACTACAGACTTCTTTCTAAAAGGTTTCCCTTCTCTATATACTACAAGATTAAAGAAGATACAGTCTATATTTATGCTGTATTGGATTGCAGAAGAGACCCTAATTCAATAGCAAAAAGACTATAAAATATAATTTTAAGTCCTTGATAAGTCCGTATGAGATTGTTTTCTTTGGATTTTTATGATATGATTTAAAAATAAAAAGAGTGATTAATTTACCTAATATTGGTAATAATGTGAGATCTGATACGATTTAAGAAAGTATGAGAATATAGTTTAAACCGACTGTTAATCACTTGGTCACTGGTTCGAATCCAGTATCCGGAGCCACAACTTTAATAAACCCCAAAAAATAAATGTAACTATGAAGTGACTAAAATAGTTGTCAATCTGTCATACATTTTCACTCTATTTATTTTTTATCTATACTTTGTCAAAAATTTTCTATCCAAAGAGGGAAAAAGTGAAGATTCACATAGATATAGACTGTTTTTTTGTCAGTGCTGCCCGCATCAAAGAGCCATATCTAGAACATAAGGCTGTAGTTATCGGTGGGCGAAGCGATACCAAGATATTTTCACGTGAGGCAAAAAACCAGACAGTCAACTTTGAAAACTCCGGAAGCTTTGTTCCTACTTTTTACAAAGCCTATGAACAAAAAGATGATGACATCGAATCCTTTATGGAAAATGGCAAACTTCGGGGTATACTAACAACAGCAAGCTATGAAGCCCGGTCTTACGGTATCAAAACAGCGATGAGTCTGCGTGAGGCAAAAGAGCTCTGTCCCCACCTTATCATCAAAGCACCAAATATGTCCCTCTATCAAGAGCTTTCACATAAACTTCATGACTTTCTCTCACGCAAGATTCCACTTATCGAGCAGGCTAGCATTGATGAGTTTTACGGAGACTTGAGCGGTTGGGTAGTAGATGAAGATGTCCCGGAGTTTATCGACAGACTCAGACATGAGATCAAAAAAGAGCTGCGTCTTCCCGTCTCCATCGGAGCAGCACATACACGCTACATTGCAAAACTCGCCACATCCTATGCCAAACCTTTTGGATGTAAAACAATTTATCGCTGGGATTTTGACACCTTTGTCAATCCTATCAAAGTAGAAGATTTCGCAGGCATTGGTCGAAGTATGAAGCGCAAACTTCACGCAGCACAGATTCACACACTTGGAGAGTTGCGTGAGCGTCGTGGAACATTGGAGTCATGGGGACCCTATGCAAAAGAGCTTTACAAACGGGTCAATGGAGAGAGTGATGCTGCTATTGAGGTCAAGCGGGAAAGAAAATCCATCGGCATATCACGTACTTTTGATCCTCTTTTTGATAGAACTGAACTGCGTCGCAGAGTGCATATATTGGCACGGCACCTCTCTTATGCGATTTTTAAACTTGATGTCATTCCGACAGTTTTTCACCTCAGTATCAATTATGAAATGAATCAAAAATCACATATAAACATCTCAAAAGCTGAGATTTTCACAGAAAAAAAGTTCGATGCACTCTGTCTGGAGCTTTTTACACAAGCCGACATACAAAGAAGACTGCAAGTCATTCGACTCTCCATAAACTGTTCAAGCTTTACCAAACACTCACGCAAAGAGCTCTCTCTCATCGGCTTTAATGATGAACAAAAAATGCATACTTTAAGTAAATCTTCACAGAAACTGCGTGAAAAATATGGCATTGATACCATAAAGTTTGCCAGTGAGATGTAAGGGTATCTAACAAAAACTATGCTACAATACCTCTTATGACAAATATGAAACTTTTAGAGCAGTTTCGCTCTTTTTACTTTCAAAATTATCCTGATGATATGGAGACGCAAATTGCTTACTTTGCTGTCTTTGGCGGAGTTGATTGGGATATAGACACTACAAAACCCATCTCAGAGCTCATCCAAACACTCATACTTGACAACTTTGACATCATCGATGAAAAGATGCGCTCTCTTACACTCAATGATGCTATCAACAGAAAACTTCTCAAAGCTCTTGCAACAGGGGACAGACGTATCTTTTCTGCTTTTAACAAAGCCGGTCTAAATAATAAAAATGGTGGTGTAGCACTCAACTACCTACAAGAGAAAGGGCTGATTCAACTCGAGTACTCACGTGAGGAACATCCCCGTGACAAGTACCCTCGTACAAAACTCAAACGCGGAGAGGCACGGCATCGTATCTCACATAAAGTACTCTTTACACATCCGTTTATCCGTTTCTGGTTTTACTTCGTTGTTCCTCATATCAAAGAGATAGAAGCAGGAAAATATGATGCCTTTTTAAAAGATTTTGAGCTACGTCATAATAGTTACACAAGTTTAGTCTATGAAGAGCTCTCAGAAGTACTCTTAAACTACAACCTGCGTGATGCTCATATTGTAAGTTCTGGAAGTTATTGGGATGCAAATCTTGAGATAGACATCTTAACCATCACGCAAAATGGTCGTATCTATGTTGGCGAGTGTAAATGGACAAATCATAAAGTGAACAAAAAAGAGCTGCATAAGATCAATGATAAGTGTCAAAAACTGGGTATTGAACCAAACCAGATAGTCTTTTTTTCAAAACGAGGATTTTCAAAAGAACTTTTACAGATGCAAGGAGCCTCTTTGGCACTCTACAGCAGTGATGATTTTGAAGCACTTGTCAAAACAAAACCGCAGAAAAAACCTTACCCGTTAATCACGCGCAGTGCCTGATAAGCCTCTTGAAGTAGTTGAAATTTTTGTGTATAGTGTTCTACCATATGTGGAGCTTCATGAATGATTTTATCTGGATGATAGACTTTTGTAAGTTTTTTATAACTCTTTTTAAGTGCATCCTGACTCGCTCCGATAGGACACTCCAAGATAGTGTAAAACTCTTTTTTCTCATCTAACTCATCCGCTTTGGACAGATCTCCAAATGAGAAGTTGGCAAAATCAGAGTAGAGTTTTGACATAAAATGATTGTCGTACGTATATTGAATCTGATAGTGTAGGATGTGACGCTTGTTCAGTGCTTTTTCAAGTCGTGCCTTAGCCTTGTAATCACTCACATCAACAACCAAAGAGATATCTGTACCACGCTCTACATAGACTTCTAGCTGTGAACGCAGATAGTTCGTTACCCATGAGTTTGGAGAGTCAAGGGAGATAAGCACCGTATTTTTATCATACGCATAAAGGTGTACTTTTACGACTTCGGGCTCTTCAAGTTTGCTGAGTTCTATCTTAATGGGCTGTGTACCAAATTTGAGCATAGAGCGTAAGAAAAACTCATGATTAAAGTCATGTGTCTGTGCATGGTACTCACTCAATTTTCGAATAAAGTTCTCTCGAACCTCTTTGAGTGTTTCATTTCTAAAAACAAGTACAGCCTTTGGTAAGAAAAGCATTCCACGTGTATGCTGATTTAAAAACTCACGCATCCACTCAGTATTTAGTGTATCAAATCCAGTCGTAATCAGAATAAGATTGTTACGTAAAACAATATCCATACAGACAGCCTTCTACACATTATTTTAAACAAGTATAGCAAAAAAAGTTCCACAATGTAAAATTAATTATCTTCTCTAATTAAGATAGCTTTGAGATTATTTATAGATATTTTGAGTATAATTGCACTAATATTTTAGAACTATTGCTAAGGATAAGATTTGCGCGAAAATATGAATGAAAAATGTGCAGTTGTAGGAATTTTTGGACATGAAGAGGCTTCTAAGCTTGCTTACTTCTCTCTACATGCACTCCAACACCGTGGTCAAGAGGCTGCTGGAATCTCTTCAGCTGACGGACATAAAGTTCATACGATAAAAGACCGTGGTCTGGTTATGAAAGTCTTTAATGAAGAGAACCTCAAAACACTACAAGGCTCTGCGGCAGTCGGACATACAAGATACTCAACAGCTGGTGATGATTCGATTCTGGATGCACAACCTGTATTTGCTCGTTATGACCTTGGTGAGATGGCTATCGTTCACAATGGAAACCTTACAAATGCAGAAGAAGTTCGTAACGGACTGATTGAAAAAGGTGCAATTTTTCAAACCTTTATGGATACAGAAAATCTTATCCACCTTATTGCAAAGAGTACAAAAGACAAACTGCTTGACAGAATCATCGATGCAGTAGAGAGAATTGAAGGTGCATTTTCACTTGTATTTTTGAGTCGTACAAAGATGTTTGCTATGCGTGATAGACACGGTTTTAGACCACTTAGTCTTGGACGCCTTCCAAACGGTGGATATATCGTTGCATCAGAGACATGTGCATTTGACCTTGTCGGAGCTACTTTCATTCGTGATGTAGAACCGGGTGAGCTGATCGTGTTTGAAGAGGGAAAAGCACCACAAAGTATTAAGGTGTTTGAAGCAACTCCAAAACACTGTATCTTTGAGTACGTCTACTTTGCACGCCCAGACTCATCTGTATTTGGACAGTCTGTTTATGAAACACGTAAAAATATGGGTAAAGAGTTAGCACGTATTGAACCTGTAGAGGCAGATCTTGTTATTCCTGTACCAGATGGCGGTGTTCCAGCTGCTATTGGTTATGCTCAAGAGAGTGGTATCCCTTATGAGATGGGAATTATGAGAAACCACTATATCGGTCGTACATTCATTGAACCAACACAAGAGATGCGTGATCTGAAGGTCAAAATGAAGCTCTCTCCAATGACAGATATCATCAAAGGCAAACGTGTTATCGTAGTCGATGACTCTATCGTTCGCGGTACAACTTCAAAAAGAATCATTCGAATGTTAAAAGAGGCTGGTGCTTCTGAAGTGCATATGAGAATCTCTTCGCCTCCGACAACTGACCCATGTTACTATGGAGTCGATACACCAGACAAAGACAAACTCATTGCATCCAATATGAGTACAAAAGAGATATGTGAATTTATTGAAGCGGACTCTCTTGCATACCTTGATGAAGCTTCACTTTTAAGAAGTGTCAATGCAACAGATGAGAGCTACTGTACTGCTTGTTTCACAGGTAAATATATAGTTTAATGAAGCAAATATATACCTATGGTAGCTACCTGCGTGAGAAGTTTGGTGCTAAAGTTTACAAGGTCGGCATCAATATCTCAGGCTTTACCTGTCCAAATATCGATGGAACGGTAGCTAAAGGCGGATGTACATTTTGTGAGAATGACTCGTTTTCAGCCTCACGGGATGAAGTCCAGGAGTTAAAAGGCTTCCACCTTAATCTTGACTCCAATGAAAATCCATTTCTTGAAAAACAGCTTTTGCAGTTAGAACAGCAGTTCTCTGCCATCTCAAAACGTCAAAGAAACGAGTATGGGGCACAGAAGTTTCTTGTCTATTTTCAATCATTTACAAACACCTATGCTCCCTTTGAAACTCTCAAAGCGCTTTATGAAAAAGCACTCTCATTTGATGATGTTGTAGGTCTTAGCATTGGAACACGTAGTGACTCCATCACAAATGAAACACTTGCATATCTCAGCGAATTGGCAAAGACAAAAGAGATATGGATCGAGTTTGGAATTCAATCTGTGTATGATGCAACACTTGATAAAATCAATCGAGGCCATGACAGTGCCAATGTAAAAGAGTGGATATTAAAATCAAAAGAAGCAGGACTGAATGTCTGTGGGCATCTTATCTTTGGTCTTCCGGGTGAAACACAGGAGATGATGCTGGAGACCTCCAAACAAGCATATCAGTGGGGTATAGACTCTGTAAAATACCATCCGCTCTATGTTGTAAAACGAACAGCACTGGCAAACGAATACAGTCGTGGAGAGTTTAAACCTATCAGTGAAGAGCTTTATCTCGACACTCTTGTAAAATCAATACTTATGAAACCAGAAAATGTAACCGTCCAGAGAGTAACAGCAGGCATTAATGATGACTCTCTCTTAGCACCACAGTGGTGTAGAGATAAAAATGAGCAGATAAAGCATATCAACAAGGCTTTGAAAAAAGTGGGACTGAAGTACTAGTGTCCCCACACTTTTGCAAAGTGGGCGGTTGAACTAAAGTATGGCGGATAGTCAAAATATACCCGAAAATGTTTTGACTGCCCAGGTTTCAGGTTCTTGGCAACAATAAACTCTTTTTCAATTGTTTGCGGTTTGCTATTTCTGTTAAATCCGCCAGAGAAAAAACTGATAAACCCGCTTGGTTTATAAAAATTTCCGCCTTTGACATTACCTGTAGCATGCCCTTTATTGACAAGTTTGATATCAAATGTGACTTTTCCTATCGGATAATTTCCGACATTTTTAACAACACCTGTATAAATGATTTTGCCAATCCCCAAGATTCGTTTGTTTTTAAGTTTATACAGTTCTACTTTTTTAGTATATTTATCTACCACAAAAACAGAAAAAACAGCCAAAAATATCGTAATGAGCGTTATAGAGAAGAGCATAGAGTATTTCATCTTTGCATCGTTCTGCTTGAGTGATGCGATAACACCACTTACAAATATAAAGAAAATAACTCCAAGGACAACATAGTGCCAAATATTTAGTAGTGTCATTTACAATTCGCTCCCAATGAGATATTATAATCTCGTTTATAGGTAAAAGGCTCGACAATTATCTTAAACTCTCTTGTCTCACCTTTTTTGATATCTTTCTCAACTATCGACATCTTTTTAAAAGGCTTTAGCTTGTATATATAATTCTTATATTTATTTGGTGTAACTTTGTAAGCACTTGCCGTAATTTTACATGATTTAAAATCAAAGTTGGAGTCATTGACAAGTCGCCCTTTGACTACAACCGCCTGAGAAAAGTTCAACTTTTTCTGCTCTATAAGCTCTGTATGATTCTTAAAAAGGAACTTATGCAGACCTATATAGCCTAGCGTAGGACCGAGTAAAAACGTTACAAATGCAAGAAGTACCAAAAAGATGGCAAGCATCAACTTGCGTCTGAGTAAAATTGCTAAAACGATAAAAAGTACAAAAAGTGTCAGTACAGAGCCAAAAAGAATATAGTCATATGTTATAAGTCCATCTATAAAGCTTTGCACCTTTATTTTCATCTCTTAATCTTTTCTCGAATTTTTCTCAGCGATTCCACTCATACCAAAACGGCGAGCAAGTTCTTGCTTTATTCTGTCAGGTGAGATGTTTTTTGAAGCAAGGGCAACTAACATATGGTACGTAAGGTCCGCTGCTTCATATACCATCTCCTCTTCATCATTGTCTTTATGTGCAAAACAGTACTCTCCTGCCTCTTCGACAACTTTTTTTAGGATTGTATTTTCACCTTTTGAGAGTAGTTTGGCTGTCCATGAAGTTGAAGGATCTGCATTTTTTCTCTCTTGGATCGTATGGTAGAGTGTATCGATGACACCATAAGCAGCTTCTGTATTTATCTCAACATCACTCTCTAGCTTACCACTCTCAAGCTCTGTAAAGAAACATGACTTGCGGCCTGTATGACAGGCCACACCGTTTTGTTTTACTTTGATAAGGAGTGTATCATTATCACAGTCAATATTGAAAGATTGTATCTCTTGTGTATGTCCACTGCTCTCACCCTTTTTCCAGATACGCTGTTTTGAACGTGAGAAGTAGTGTGCTGTTTTTGTTTTGAGTGAGAGTTCAAGTGCTTCACGATTCATATATGCCATCATCAGCACTTCATTTGTTAGTGCATCTTGAACGATGACCGGCAAAAGTTCCTGCTTCTGCCAATCTACTCTATTGAGGATCTCTTCCATAATTATCGTGCCGTTGTTCTTTTCTTAGCATCTTTCATATCTACCCAGATGTTTGGTGTAGAACCACCAGGTGTTAAAAAGATTTTCGTATCTTTGTTCTCACGCAGAGCATCATTGAACTTGCTTTGCACTTTCATCTGCTCTAATTGTAGAAGTTTCGATGTTAAAGATTTTGCGATGGCAATATTTGCTGCTGCCTTTGCTTTTGCTTCAATTGTAATGGCATCTGCTTTACCTTGAGCTTCAATTCTTGCTTTTTCAGCAACACCGCGAGCTTCTGCAGCACGTTTGAGTGCCTCTTGTTTTGCACGCTGTACTTCTTGCTCTGCACGTTGAACCTCTTGCTTTGCAAGTTGAACACGTTCAATTTGTTCTTTTACTTTTGGAGGAAGTAAAATTTCACGAAGTTGTACAGATTGCAGTATTGCAGGAGAGTTTTTAAGAGACTCTACGCTCTTTCTGATTCCCACTTCAATCTCAGCAGCGATTACATTACGCTCTTGCGGAAGCGACTCTGCTTCATACTTACCAATTACATTACGAACTACATCACGAACAACAGGGTTGATAATCTTATCTTCCCAGCTAAATCCCCAGTTAGAGATAGTTTGCGCTGCAAATTGAGCATTTAGTCTATACTGAACAGTCAGCTCAATAGATACTGGAAGTCCACGTTTATCTAAAACAGTAACTGCCGGTTTCGTAATAATTCCATCACCTCGTGTTGAAATGGAATCAATACGAGAAGCATAATTGATGATACGAACTTTTGTATCTACAATATAGACCTTTTGAATGACCGGAATAATAAAGTGCAATCCTGGAAGAAGTGCTTGGTCTTGGTATTTACCATTTGTACTTAAAATACCACGCTGTCCCTCTTCAATAATCGTAAAAGGTTTCGCAAGAACTAAAACAACTACAATAGCCACTATAAAGTAAATAAATGCAGCTTTTTTTCCACCCATGTTAAAGTTCATATTTGGCATCTGTGGACCACTCGGTCCTCCACTGTTCCCGCCAGAAGAGTTTTGTTTAAAACCACCTCCCTGACTCTTTTTCTTGTTAAAATAGTCATTCATATCTGAAGCCATTAGTATATTCTCTTTCAAATTATTTCCCTTTTATTAATCTATGTACGTGAGGTAGTGCTCATACTTTGGATTTCTACCGAACACAATATCAAAGTATCCACTTTGGATTTTCTCTGTCAGTTCTCCACGAGAACCAGTTCCTATCTCTCTTGCATCAACAACAGCAATAGGCGTAATCTCTGCAGCAGTTCCTGTTAAAAATGCTTCATCAGCAACATAAACCTCTTCACGGGTAATACGACGACGAATTACTTTGATGCCCATATCTTCAGCCATCTCAATTACCATTTTTTGTGTAATTGAAGCGAGTGAGTTGTCATTTGGAGGTGTGATGAGCTCTCCATCTTTTACCATGAAAAAACATGCACCACTTGCTTCAGCAATGTAACCTTGATCATCAAGTAAAAGTGCTTCATCATAACCGCAGTCAATCGCTTCAAATTTTGCCATTTGTGAGTTCAGGTAGTTCGCCGTTGCTTTTGCTTTACCCATATTTGAAGTGTTTGCAGGTCTTGTCATCGAAGCAATTTTAAGACGGATTCCTTTACGCATTCCCTCTTCACCAAGGTATGCACCCCACTCCCATGCAGCCATAACAGTCTCAACCGGTGCATCCTTATGATAAACACCCATTACACCATAACCTAAAAATGCAAAAGGACGGATATAAACATTGTCTCCTGTGAATTCATTTTTTTTGATCAGATCGATTTGTGCCTGATTCATCTCTTCGACACTGTAAGGAATATCAATAAGTGTCATTTTCGCTGACTCTTTTAATCGTTTTGTATGGTCATTCAAACGAAAAATCGCATACCCTTTCTCAGTTTTATAAGCTTTTGTTCCTTCAATTACACCATTTCCGTAGTGCAGTGTGTGTGAGAGTACATGTACTTTTGCATCATCCCAAGCTACAAACTCTCCATTCATCCAAATATATTTGGCTGCGTCCATTAAAATCTCCAGTTATTATAATTGTTGCTATTCTATCCAAAATGATATTTACATTAGATAAAAGAGTTCTGAGCTATATCCTTTATTTATACATAACTTAAATATAATTTATCTATAATTGCGAAAAATATGAAACTGGAGTAAAATTTGTCAAAACTCACCAGCTATGAAACACTCAATAAAAAAGATGTACAATACACACCGTATGAAGAGGTTGATAAAGAGCAATTACAACGCGATATCGATAAGATAAAACAGACAATAGAAGTAGGAAAAGAGGATTTTGAGCACCTTTTAAAACTTGAAAAGTGGGGACGATTTGCTACTATCAGTGGTTTTGTTCTTATAGCAGCTGTTACAATAATGAGCACTTACAATTCAGGAATGTCTACTTTGGACTTTTGGCTTTTTGGAATACTTGGAGCCTTCCTTATCGGCGTAGGAAATGTCGCTCGCTGGGCAAATGTAACACACCCAATTCTTCATGGTGCTTACGATAAAGTACCAAATATTCCGTACAGATATACAAAAGCAGGTTATGCAAAAGGTTGGAGACGCTACATCGACTGGCTTGATTGGATAAAACCGGATGCATGGGTATATGAACATAACATTATGCACCATTACCATCTTGGTGAACTTGATGATCCTGACAATGTTGAAAAAAATCTTGAGTGGCTTCATAATGCAAAAATTCCTATGTGGATGAAATATGCAGTTGTATATATCTTTGCAGGTATCTGGAAACTTGCTTATTATGCTCCAAATACACAAAGAATCTTAGAAAATAAAGACAATAAAACAATGAACGACCCAAGAACACAACGTTATGACTTCTCTCCATTTACAAAAAGAGGGCAAGAGTTATGGAAAGAGTACCTACTTCCATATGGACTTTTTCAATTTGTTTTTCTTCCATTACTTTTCTTGCCATGGGGCTGGAGCGCTGTAGGAACTGCCCTTGGATTTTTACTGCTTGGTGAATTTTTCGCAAATCTTCACTCATTTTTGGTTATCGTTCCAAACCACTCAGCAGAAGATATCTATCAGTTCTCAACACCTCACAAATCTCAAGGTGAGTACTATCTTCGACAGATTATGGGAAGTGTAAACTATAATACAGGCAGTGATTTTATCGACTTTTTACATGGCTTTTTAAACTATCAGGTAGAGCATCACCTCTTTCCAAATATGCCACACTCTTTTTATCAAAAAATGCAACCGATAGTAAAAGATATCTGTAAAAAACACAACTTGGAGTATCGTCAGGAGTCTGTATTTAAACGAATATTTATGACGGTTGAATTAATGGTTGGCAATACAAAAGTTCTACGAGTAGATGGTGTCTGATCAAGAAGTCCCTGGTTAAAACTTATTCTAAATCAACAATTTATTTACCACCCTGCGCTACAATATCATCAGA
The DNA here is from genome assembly GCF_039667035.1 of Sulfurimonas sp. NWX79. Classification (NCBI taxonomy): domain Bacteria; kingdom Pseudomonadati; phylum Campylobacterota; class Epsilonproteobacteria; order Campylobacterales; family Sulfurimonadaceae; genus Sulfurimonas; species Sulfurimonas sp. NWX79. The sequence continues at coordinate 16,620 of NZ_JALCZL010000022.1, read as the reverse complement.
AGCATATTTTTAGCATTCAAATGAAAGGATGAAATGGATGATAGCAACAAAAAAGACACTACTTCTTGTGATTACTTTTTTTTACATCGCTATTATCAATGCAAATGCATTTACAAATCAGTTTCAATGTGACATAGAAAAAACTACTAAATATACCGCTGTAGAGTACGAAAAAGAGTGTGAAAAAGAGAAAGATCAAATCGATGAATTTACAAATGATTTTTTTGCATACTCAGTTTTTTCGACTATATTGATTCAATATTGTAACACGCAGAAAAAAAACTCCTTTAAACTCTCCTTACTTCTTTATAGACCCCCTATCGCTTCATAATTTTATATACAACCCATCAACACAATTTATAAATTTTATTATTATGAAGGAGATCTTATGGTCAAAAACAGCACCATTCTCAACGGAAACGATCTGTTTAAAAAAAGTTACTTCAAAAAACATGAAGCTGAGCTGCTCGATTTAGTAGAAAACGGGCAACATCCAAAAGCACTCTTTATTGGCTGTGCTGATTCAAGAGTTGTTCCAAACCTTATTACTCAAACAGGTCCTGGTGAACTGTTTGTACTACGCAATGTTGGAAATTTTGTAGCACCTTACAAACCAGATGAGGACTATCATGCAACAGCTGCCGGTATTGAGTATGCTGTTACGGCATTAGAGGTTGAGGAGATTATTATTTGTGGGCATACCCATTGTGGAGCTATAGCAACACTCTATACAAATGTAGATGAGAAGCCCTTTGTTCATACAAAAAAATGGCTTTCGCTTGGAAAAAAAGCAAAAGAGACAGCACTGCTGGCAAAATCAAAAGATGCAACACAAGAAGAGATTTTACGGCTTACTGAAAAGATTTCAGTAGTGTTTCAGATAGAAAATCTTTTAACGTACCCTTATGTTAAAGAGGCGGTAGATGCCGGGGAACTTCATCTTCATGGTTGGATATATGATTTAGAGAGTGGAGAGATTGAGTACTATGACCCAGATGAATCGACCTTTAAACCTCTTTTGCAAGAAAAATCACAAAAAGGGAAAAACAATGACAAATCTGTTTAATCCAAAAACCCTTAAAGGGGATATATTTGGTGGAGTTACAGCTGCCGTTGTAGCACTTCCCTTGGCACTTGCTTTTGGTGTTCAGTCTGGAATGGGAGCGATTGCCGGACTTTATGGTGCTATAGCTCTTGGATTTTTCGCGGCTCTTTTTGGTGGAACGAGTACGCAAATATCTGGTCCAACAGGTCCCATGACGGTTGTCTCTTCTGCAATTATTGCAGGAGAGATAGCCATATACGGATCAGTTGAAGCAGCCATTGGAACCATTGTCGCTACATTTGTTTTGGCTGGAATTTTTCTCGTACTTATGGGAGTGTTTCGTATAGGGCAATATATACGATATATGCCATATCCTGTGGTCTCTGGATTTATGAGTGGAATCGGTTTTATCATTATCATTTTTCAGTTTTTCCCATTTTTTGGAATGAAATCGCCTGGAACTATCATAGATGTTTTTGCAAATATAGGGTCAATTGCTAATGGCATCAATGTCCAAGCATTTATACTCTCAGCTGCAACCCTCGCCATTATATACCTTTTTCCAAAAGTTACAAAAGCGATCCCCTCAACACTAGTAGCACTTATAGTTTTATCGATAGTATCAACAGTTATGGCTTTAAATGTTCCAATTATTGGAGATATACCAAAAGGTTTGCCTGATGTACACATTGATACTCTTTTAAACATGGACTGGCATCATCCTATGGTTCTCATCATTCCGGCACTTACTCTTGCGGCTTTAGGTGCGATCGATTCACTCTTAACCTCTGTTGTTGCAGATAATATGACAAAAACACAACATGACTCAAATAAAGAACTTATTGGTCAAGGGGTAGGGAATGCTTTTGCCGGTATTATCGGTGGACTTCCTGGTGCTGGTGCTACCATGAGAACTGTTGTTAATATCCGCTCAGGTGGAAAGACAAAACTCTCTGGAATGATTCACTCTATAGTATTAATAGTCGTTCTTCTTGGTGCAGGAGCATATGCCAAACTTATTCCACTCCCTGTTCTTGCTGGGATTTTAGTCTCTGTTGGTATAGGGATTATTGATTATAAAGGTTTAAAACACATCAAAAATATACCTCGTGCTGATGCAGTTGTGATGATACTTGTGCTGACTCTTACTGTTTTTGTTGATTTGCTTCAAGCTGTCGGTGTTGGTTTAGTGCTTGCCTCTTTACTTTTTATGAAACAGATGGCAGATTTGGCAGAAGCAAAATCTACTGGGAACATGCTATCAAATTGTGAGAGAGTGCTTCCAGATGAATCCGATATTCCAGAAGAACTTAAAAAGAAAATCTATATTCAACACTTTGATGGACCAATCTTTTTTGGATTTGTTTCCCACTTTAAAACAATCATTCAAGATCTTCCTGAAGTCAAATATGTAATTTTAAGAATGGAAAATGTGCCAATGATTGATCAAAGTGGTATGTATGCCATTGAAGATGCTGTTTTGGCATTGGAACAAAAAGGTATTCAAGTACTTCTTAGTGGAATCCAAAAGCAACCAAAGGCAATGCTTGAAAATATTGGGCTTATACCAGAACTTGTTCCATATGAAGATATATATGAAGATTTTTCTGACGCTTTAAAAGCACTGAAAAAAATGCCGTAATAGTATAAAAATAGAATTATTAAATCCTCTGGGTTCTTGGCTCAGAGGAGATATGATTGTTTATAGGAGAATTTGTATGTTAAAGAATATGTTACTTTCTAATAATATATTAGAAGCCACTCATAATGTAAGCAATAACTGTAAAAATCGAATTAAGCCTACTATGCTAAACAGTGTTAAAACAGAGGCTATTCTTGTTTTTTCCCGAACTGCTCTTGAGAGATACTTTACAGAAGTAGAGGAGAATGACTTTGAATTGAAAGTAGGAACAAAAGAAGAAACAGAATATGTATATACTACACTTAGATATCTGACTGCAAAGCTTCAAGAAGTCGTTGTCAATGTTGATTATCTTCTTAATTTGGTTCAATCTGCAAAAACCTATCCGGAACTACGAAAAATAGCAAAATTGGAAGAACCGCTTATAAATTATTATGATGCTATGGCGCAACAAGTTTCAATATATTACAAAGATAAACCAGCATATATGCCAGAGTTTTTGATTATATGCATTTTAAGCCACTGGATTTTAGAAGAAGAAAAATCTACAGATCTGTATCCTTTTTTAAAAGAGATAGATTTTACAGAACTTTTTTATATTTTTGAAAAGAATAGAGAGGAGTTCGTTAAAGATGATGTTTGCGTTGTGAGTGATATACTTAATATCGCAACACAGACTGTAGAGAAGTTAAAAAAAACAAAATACAAAGCAAATACAAATCGTATTTCAAAAACAAGAAAGAAGAAATAAGCCTTAAGGATTCTTACGATGGACAACTTTTTTTGTAATCATTATGTAACCTTCCTGTTTTATACTTTCGCCAAATAAACGAAAAGGAACCGTAATGATAAAAAAAATCGTTTTATCAACATTAACTACTTTAACTTTAGGCTCAGTTGCACTCCACGCAACTCCAAATACACCCCTCGAACATAAAAATGTTGCTCACCTTACGGGAATTGAACATGACATCCTTGAAAGATTTCATTTTGCAGGTGATCTACGATTACGCTATGAAAGTAAAGAGACTTTCTACAAAGATGGAACCGACAGTACAAACAAGTACACTTATCACAACAGATATAGATTAAGATTAGTAGCAGCTATTGATTTAACTAAAAATCTAAAATTTGACGTTGGTATGAGAAGTGGCTATGGAAATCCAACTTCTGGAAATCAGACATTTTTAGATACAAAACCTTTAAGTGATTACTTTTGGCAGTCACTGAGATTTAACATTTTAGACATTGCATATAAAAGTGGAGACTCTACAATAAAAGTCGGAAGACATCCCTATATGATATATAGACCAATCAAATCACAGCTTATTTGGGATAATGACCTTTCATTCAATGGTGCAAGTTATAACTATAAAAATGACTCTCGTATCATTAACTTCGGTATCAGTCAACCAACATATGCAGAGCAGGTTACTGCCAAAGATACTATCAACCTCTTTTTTGCACAATATGTAGAGAAGATTAAACTGGAAAACTCTCAATTAAACTTAGGTGCAGGCGTTTATTATTATGACGGTGTTAAAGGAAATACACCTATTTACGGTACCAATAAAGATACAGGTATGGGTAATACTTTGGTAAATGGTGTCTTTGCAAATGATTACCATATTTTAGAAGCATTTGGGGAACTTAAGTTTAAAGATGTATATGGCAAACCACTGGCACTTGCTGCGGGGATAGCATACAACAGTGCAGCAAGTGATAAAAACTTTGGTTATGATGTAGCAGTCAAAATAGGAAAAGCAAAAAAAGTTCATGATTGGCAGCTAAAATACTCTTATACATATCTTGAGGCAGATGCAGTAGTAGGTGCGCATAGTGACTCTGATAATTTTGGTGGTGGTACTGCAGCTAAAGGGCATGCCATTAGAGCAAAATATAAATTTGGCAAAAGAACATATCTTGCTGCAACACTCTTTTACAATACACTTTTAGCAGGCAAAACAGATGGTAAACCAGAAGCAGATTATGAACGTGTGCAGTTGGATGCTATCATAAAGTTTTAACAGATAAATTGCAAATTTTATGTAATCAATTTGTAATCTAACTGTTTTATACTTCGACAACTTAAATTTTAAAGGTGTAACAAATGACAAAAGTGATCAAAATTGCTCTAGCTTCTTCAGTGTTAGTAGCTGGTCTTAGTGCCAATGATGTAATCAAAGGTAGTGGTGCTTCTTTTCCATACAGTGTATATCAAAAATGGATTAAGGCTTACAATAAAGAGACAGGTATTAAAATTGACTATATTAAAAAAGGTTCTTCAAAAGGAATCAAAGATGCAAAAGCTCGTGCAGTTGATTTTGCTGGTACTGATAAACCTTTAAGCCCAAAAGTTCTTAAAAAGAGTGGTCTGTACCAATTCCCAGGTGTTGTTGGTGCTATCACAATGGGTTATAATCTTCCAGGTATAGATAATCTTAAATTCTCACGTGCAGCTATCGTTGCCATTGCAGACGGAAGTGTCAAATACTGGGATAACCCAATCATTGCAGATGCAAACAAAGGTATGAAACTTCCACACAAAAAATTAACATTTGTTCATCGTGCAGACGGTTCTGGAACGACATACAACTTTACATACTATCTTTCAAAAGTTTCAAAAAAATGGAGAAAGACGTATGGTGCGAAAAAATCACTCAGCTGGCCTGGTGATCACCACATCGGTGGAAAAACAAACTCAGGTGTGGCAGCACTTCTAAAGCAAACTCCTTATTCTGTAGGATATATTGACTATGCAGATGCTAAAAACAACGACATCGCAATGGCAACAGTTGAGAACAAAGCAGGAAATTACATCAAGCCAGAACTGAAAAACTTCCAGGCAGCAGCAGCAAAAGCAGCACTCAATCCTGCAAAAGATTTCTATGCAGTGATCGCAGACCCTAAAGGAGCTGATTCTTACCCAATGGTAGCAGCTACATTCATTTTAGTGCCATCTGAGAAACCAGAGATGGATAAAAAAGTAACAGCATTCTATGACTGGGCATACAAAAACGGTCAAGATATCGCTAAAAGTTTAGGTTTTGTTCCATTACCAGAGAGCCTAACAAACAAAATAAGAAAATATTGGGAAGAAAAAGGAATTAGATAATTCCTCCCAATCTTTTCAAAAGCCCCAAAAACAAATTTCAAAATTTCATTTTCTCCCTTATGCCACTCTTTTAGAGTTGGCATACCTGTTTTGTAACCTCTTTGTAATCAAACTTCACTATAATTCCGTCATTAATTTCTCTTAAGGTTTTATATGGAAAAAATCTTTCAAAAGCTCTCACTTTCAAGTGCGACACTTGTTTTTGTACTCTTAATCGGTATCTTTATCACGCTCTATTCTGCAGCGAAACCTGCTATTGATGAGTTTGGACTACATTTTATTATTAATCCTGACTGGAACAAAGAAATTGTAGTTGAAACTCCATCTTTGAGGGCTGATACTGTAGCAAATGATGCAGAAGATGATGCCATAGCAGACGAAGACGATATGATTCTCGATGAAGATGATGATGAGATGCTTTTGGATGATGAAGATGACACTGTTACAAAGACCATCTACGGCGGACTTGTACCAATTGTAGGAACACTGCTTACAACCATCATCGCCCTTACTTTTGCACTTCCAATTGCGATGGGAATTGCAGTCTTTTTAGCAGAAATTGCACCAAAAAACATCTCTTACGTTGTAGGTATTGCCATTGAGCTCCTTGCTGCAATCCCAAGTATCATCTTTGGTATGTGGGGACTTTACTATTTTGCACCTATTGTTGCTGATCTTGTTGGGGGATATCAGGTCTCCCTTTTAACAGCCGGTCTTGTTCTTGGTGTTATGATTTTACCATTTATGGCAGCTATTACACGTGACAGTATGAACACAACTCCTGCAGTACTCAAAGAATCCGCTTATGCCTTAGGGGCTACAAAATTTGAAGTGATTAAAGACATTATCTTCCCATACTCAAAAGTAGGTATCATAGGTTCGATCATCCTAGCACTCGGTCGTGCTCTTGGTGAGACGATGGCAGTTGCATTTCTTATTGGTTCAATCTTTGTACTTCCAAAAGCGATCAACGATCCAACTATTTCCATTCCAGTTGCAATGGCAAACAACTTTGGTGAAGCAAGCGGTCTTGGTGAGAGTGCACTTTTTTATCTTGCACTTATTCTTTTTATCATCTCTTTTGCGGTCATCTCACTTGCAAAATTCTACTTTTTGAAAAAGGCTAAATAATGAGACTTTTAATCAATAAAATCTTTTTAGCACTCTCAATTTTATCAGCAGGGGTTGGTCTTGCATTTTTAGCATGGATTCTTATCACACTTTTTATGAAAGGGCTTAGCTCTTTTCATTTTTCACTCTTTTTAAATGACCTCATCGAAGGTGGTCTTCGTAACCTTATCGTAGGACAGATGATCTTAGCAGGTCTTGCTTCACTCATCGGTATTCCACTTGGAATGACTGCAGGTATTTACATTCAAGAGTATGGACAAGGACGTTATGCCGCACTTATTCGTGACCTCTCAGACATTATGATGTCGGCACCTTCCATTGTCATTGGTGCTTTTGTTTATGCTATCGTTGTTGTACCGATGGGTGGGACAAGTGGTTTCGCAGGTGCCATTGCACTTGCAATTATGATGATTCCTGTTGTTATCAATACAACAGACTCCATGCTTAGCCTTGTTCCACGTGAGCTGCGTGAGGCAGGTATCGCACTTGGTGCTTCAAAGTACAAAGTTATCATCGATATTGTCATCAAAGCTGCAAAAGTAGGAATCATGACAGGGATACTCCTTGCATTTGCACGTATCATCGGAGAGACTGCACCCCTGCTTTTTACATCTGAGACTTCAAACTATTTTAGTCTGAACCTGGGTGAGAGTTTTCCATCACTGACAGTGAGTATCTATGACTTGGCAAATGAGCCTGAGGAATCCAGTCGTGATTTGGCGTGGGCCGCATCATTCATTCTTACTGTTTTGGTACTCATCATCAACCTTACAGGTCGATTTATAACAAGAAATAAAAAATAAGGACTTTAATATGCCGGTAATGAAAATCAAAAAATTCTCTTTTACATACTCTGGAGTGGAGCATCCTTCACTAAAGAGTATTACACTCCCAATTGAAAAAAATAAAATTACAGCACTCATCGGACCAAGTGGTTGTGGGAAATCAACACTGCTTCGTTCTATGAATCGTATCCATGATCTCTATCCTGGAAATAAATATGATGGCAAAATTGAGTTGCTTGATTTTGAGACTGGAAAGTACCAAAATATTTTAGAGATTAAAAAAGAGAATGAGTTCATCGAGCTTCGTCAAAAGGTTGGGATGATCTTTCAAAAACCGACACCTTTTCCAATGAGCATCTTTGATAATGTCGCTTATGGATTAAAAATTGCTGGCATCAAGAACAAAAGTGAACTCCAAGACAGAGTTGAGGCGGCACTTAAAGGTTCAGCTCTTTGGAAAGAGGTCCATGACAGATTGGACAAGTCTGCAATGGGACTCTCAGGAGGACAGCAACAACGTCTCTGTATCGCACGTGCAGTTGCAGTAAAACCGGAAGTTCTTCTCTTTGATGAACCAACATCAGCGCTTGACCCAATAAGCACAGGTGCTATTGAAGAGCTCATCGTTGAGCTTAAAAAAGATGTGAGTATCGCCATCGTTACACACAATATGCAGCAAGCCTCACGTATCAGTGATTACACTGCATTTATGTACTTGGGCGATTTAATTGAGTATGACAAAACAGAAAACATCTTCTTAAATCCTAAAGAGAAACAGACAGAAGATTATATTACAGGGAGATTCGGATAATGCTACAGACATTTCAAACTAATTTAAATGATGTTAAAACAAAAATAACAAAAATAGGTGAAGGGCTTGTAAAAGCCAATGAGCTTATTTTAGAAGCGCTCAAAGATTGTGATACACAAAAATTCAATGATGCAAAGAGTCACATTAAAAATGTAAGTTCTAAAACTGATGAGATAGATAATGCCATCATTAAGATTTTAGCACTTTATACTCCAGAGGCAAGAGATCTTCGTCAGGTTGTGGCATACCTTAAAATCACAAATGAGCTTTCACGTGCCTGTGCGAATACACGCAGTTTCATCCGTGGGTTTACAGATGTATGTAACGACTTGGATGTAAAGACGATTAATGAGTATGCACTCCCTATGCAAGCTTCAACTGTAACAGCGATTAAAACTACAGTAACCATGATCAACATTGATGATGTTGACGAGTTACAGGAGATGTATGAAGAGGTACTTATCGAAGAGAACAAAGCGGATGATCTTTATGAAATGATAGAGAGAAACCTTGTTGAACAGGCTGAAGGGTCAAACTCTTTTAAAAAGTATCACAAAATGCTTCGTGCACTGAGAAAAAGTGAAAAAATCGCTTCTCGTGCCATTGCCGTTGCAAATCTTTTAGTTTATATCAAAATAGGTGGGAACTTTCACAACTAATTTGTTAAAATTGTATCTATAAATACAATAAAGGGGTAGAAGGTGTTAAAGTTTCATCAAATAGTTCTTAGAAAATTTTTAACACTTTTTCTCAGCCTCTTTCTCATTGTCGGTGGTATCGTTTACTACTGGACCTATGAGTTCTATATTGCGAGCAGTAAAGATGCTCTCACGCAGGACATTGAACTTCTCTCACTTACTATCAACAATGATACTAACCTTGATAAACTTGCTCTTGATGTCAAAAAGAGACTCCATCTGAGACTGACACTTATTGATGAAAACGGTAATATTCTTGCAGAATCACATAAAGATAAAACAACGATGGATAATCACAAATATCGTGATGAGATTATGCAGGCAAGGGAAGATGGCATCGGTTATAAGATCCGACACTCCAAAACACTTGATAAAGACCTGCTTTATGTTGTTAAAAAGTTCACCATCCACAATAAAATAATCTATATCCGTCTGGCACAGGAGATCAATGGCATCCAGAATGAAATATTCAGCCTTGGTCTGAAAATCCTTGCAGCTATCATTATCTTCTTTATAGCTGTTTTGATGGCAAGCTACAAAGTCAATAAAGAGATAGAGTATGAAACCAATAAGATAGTTGACTTTTTAAAATCTTTGACAAAAAAGAAAAAATCTACCTACATCTCTTCTGATTACTCTCAAGAGTTTGCATACATTACCAATCTTTTAACAAAAGTCTCACAAATCATCGTAAAAAAAGAGAAGCAAAAATCAAAATACACCCAAAGACTTCAAGAGTCCAACAAACAAAAAGATGATATCATCTCTGCAATCTCTCATGAGTTTAAAAACCCTATTGCCGTTGTGAACGGCTACTCACAAACACTGCTTGATGATACAGATATCAATCCAAATATACGTAAAAAATTCTTGGAAAAAATCTATAAAAACGGTGTAAAGCTTAGTGAGCTCATAGATACACTCCGCCTTTCTATCAAACTTGACAGCGGGCAGCAAGACCTCAAAAAACGCAAAATAAACCTCTATAAGCTACTCAGTGAATGTGTTGACAATATAAAAATCAACTACCATAACAGAGAAACAATCATCAGTGGAGATAAAGATATCACAATAGAAGCGGATGAGACACTCTTTGGTATCGTTGCATGTAACTTAATTGAGAATGCTTTTAAATACTCTGAAGATGAAGTACATATCAACATCACTAAAGATAGCTTTGAAGTTGTCGATACCGGTATAGGAATCTCTAAAAAAGACTTAGAGAACATCACACAAAAATTCTACAGAGCCCATACAAATAAATGGAACAACTCCCTCGGACTTGGGCTCTTTTTAGTCAACAACATTGTCAACCTTCACGGTTTTAAACTTGAAGTTGAGAGTATTGAGAATGAAGGCTCAACTTTTAGAATAAAGTTTTAAACTCTGTAATCACTTCGTAATATAGCTACACTATAATTTTTCAACACCAAAGAAAGAGATATATTGCTTAGTAACCGATGGAAAACAATTACTGCAGAACTTGATTTTGCATTCTTTATATGCCTGATTTTAAACTTGGAAATACCGAAAAAATTTTACAAAAATACAAACTCGATAAAGAGTGTGCCTGTTTTGAATTAAGTGAACGAGGTACACTCAGTGATCCAAGCTCTGTAACAAATCTTGTACGACGATACAAACAGAGTGGTTTTGCTATTGCCATTGATGATTTCGGTACAGGTATAGCAGGATTTCAAATGCTTTACTACGCAGAAGCAGACTTTATCAAAATCGATAGATTTTTTATAGAAAATATACAAAATGACAATAAAAAGAGACTTTTTTGTCAGCATATTATCAATATCGCTCATACAATGGGTATAACTGTTATAGCCGAAGGTGTAGAAACAAAAGAAGAATATTATATCTGTAAAGAGATAGGTGCCAATCTGCTACAAGGTTATTTTGTTCAAAAACCGACATTAGATATAGCAAATATTCAAAAAAATTATCTCAATATCAAAAAAATCTATGAAGATGACTCTAGAACCCATACTGCTAATAGTATTGACTCTAAACAAATAACATATATGGTTCCTTTATTCATAGAAGATCTAAATTTTAAAAAAATTTTCCAATACTTTAAACAGAATAAAGAGCTTCATTTTATACCTGTCATTGACAAACACAGTATTGTCAAAGGTATAATCTGTGAAAATGAGATAAGAGATTTATCATATTCCCAATATGGTATGTCTTTGGTACAGAATGATGACAATGGAAAGAAATTAAGCAAATATATCAAAGATAAAAATATTGTTCGTGTTGAAATCAGTTGGAGCGTTGATAAAATTTTAGAAGTGTATCATAATGCAAAAGGTGACCTGCAAGGCCTATTTGTAACGAATAATGGCAAATATCTGGGGTTTATCAACTCAAACAACCTCTTAAGTATCTCTTATAAAAGAAATGTTGCCTTAGCAACACAAAAAAATCCATTGACAAAGCTTCCTGGTAATGACAGTATAAAAAAGTTTATAAAAGAGTCCTTCCACACTGATAAATCGTCTTTTCATACATTTGTATATTTTGACTTCAATGACTTTAAACCTTTTAATGACAGTTATGGTTTTCGTACTGGTGATCGGGTAATCTTACTCTTTAGTGAAATTCTAAAAAAAGAGTTTAGCAGTAAGAGTTTTATAGCACATATTGGAGGTGATGATTTTTTTGTCGGCTTTAAAAATATAGACTACCCAACTGTATATCGGTCTGTTGAGAGCATTCAAAAAAAATTCAAAGAAGAGGTATCATCCATATATTCTCGAGATGACAGACAAAGAGGTTATATTAGTACTCAAGATAGATTTGGGATTCAAAGAAATTTCAATCTTTTAAGTGTCTCTGCTGCTATTATAGAAATACAAGCACAAAGTCTGTTAGAGAATTTCGATGTAATTATGGGAGAAATAAAAAAAGAGTCTAAAAAACATCAAACTCCTATTGGTTGCAGTATCTTAAAAGAATAAAGTTACTACTTTGTTTCTTTTAGCTAAATTTAATTTCTTGCATAATGACCACAAACAGATAAAACTATAACTTTACGAAACAAATCAACAAGATGACTATTTTTTAATCAAAATTAAACCTGCCATTATTAATTTATGAGATATACTATGTGCAGATAAAAATCAGGAGAAAATTAATGGGAAAATTCGTTAATAGTATAGAAGAATTCTTTACATTTTGTGAAGATAATGATGTTCAATTCGTAGATTTAAGATTTACAGACATAAAAGGTGCATGGCATCACCTTACTTACCGCTACTCTGCAGTAAATGCTGAGAACTTAGAGAATGGTTTTCCATTTGACGGCTCTTCAATCGAAGCATGGCAACCAATCAACAAATCAGATATGATTTTAAAACCAGACGTTCCAACAGCTTTCTTAGATCCTTTTACTGCTGATCCGACAGTAATCCTTATTTGTGATATTTTTGATATCTACAAAGGTGAGCTTTATGAAAAATGTCCACGTTCAATCGCTAAAAAAGCATTGAAACATGCTGAAGAGATCGGTATTGCTGATGCTGCATACTTTGGACCAGAGAATGAATTTTTTATCTTCGATGATGTGAAGTTTGTTGATAACATCAATGAAGCAGGATACAGAGTAGATTCTGAAGAGGGTGAGTGGAACTCTAATACACACTATGAAGATATGTACAATACTGCACACCGTCCAGGTACTAAAGGTGGTTACTTCCCAGTTGCACCAACAGACTCTATGGTAGATATGCGTGCTGAGATGATGCAAGTTTTAGAGCAAGTTGGTCTTGAAGTTGTTCTTGGTCACCACGAAGTTGCACAGGGTCAAGGTGAAATCGGTATCGTTTTTGGTGATATCATCACTGCTGCAGATAATGTTCAAAAATACAAATATGTTGTAAAAATGATCGCTCACCTCAATGGTAAAACTGCTACATTTATGCCTAAACCACTTTATGGTGACAATGGTAACGGTATGCACGTTCACCAATCACTTTGGAAAGATGGTAAAAACCTTTTCTATACAGAAGGAAACTACGGTAACCTTTCAGAGTTAGCACTTAACTATGCTGCTGGTATCTTCAAACACGCTAAAGCTGTTGCTGCATTTACAAATGCTTCAACAAACTCTTACAAGCGTCTTATCCCTGGTTTTGAAGCTCCAAGTATTCTTACTTACTCTTCACAAAACCGTTCAGCTGCTTGTCGTATCCCTTATGGTGCAGGTGAAAAAGCTACTCGTATTGAGATGAGATTCCCAGATTCTACTGCTTGTCCTTACCTTGCATTCGCTGTAATGATGATGGCTGGACTTGATGGAATCAAACACAAACTAACTCCTGTTGGTCCAATGGATGAAGATCTGTTTGAACTTACTCTTGATGAGATTCGTGAAAGAGGAATCCAACAAATGCCACACACACTACGTGAAGCATTAGAGGGTCTTATTGCAGATCATGACTTCCTAAAACCAGTATTTACTGATGAAATGATCAATACATACCAAGGTTACAAATTCGAACGTGACGTATTCCCAGATGAGGGTCGCCCAACTGCTTACGAGTTTAAAACTACTTACCAGTGCTAATATTTCTCCCTTTTTGGGAGAAAAGCACCTTAAACAATAAAAATTATCCTTTAAAATAAAAACTAACTTCAAAAATTCTTTTTAAAAACTTCCAAATTCGCTATAATTCCGTCATTAATAACAAATGTAAGAGTGTGTTATTAAAAAACTTCAAGTGAAAGGATTCATAATGAATCACATTCCAAAAGGCAAATATAAGCCTTATCCAAAAATAGATTTGCCAGACAGAAAATGGCCAGATAATACAATTACAAAAGCGCCTCGTTGGTGTAGTGTAGATTTGCGTGATGGTAATCAAGCACTTATCAACCCTATGGACATGGATAAAAAACTTGAACTTTTTGCACTCTTACTCAAACTCGGATTTAAAGAGATAGAGGTGGGATTTCCTTCTGCTTCTAAAGTAGAATTTGACTTTTTACGTAAACTTGTAGATGACAACCTAATTCCTGATGATGTAACGGTTCAAGTACTTGTTCAGGCACGTGAGCATTTGATTGCCAAAACATTTGAAGCACTTCGCGGTGTAAAAAAAGCAACGGTGCATCTTTACAACTCAACTTCAGTTGCACAAAGGAAAATAGTCTTTTCTAAAACACAAGAAGAGATTATCGCTTTGGCACTTGAAGGTGTTGATTTGGTGAAAAAGTATGAAGCTGAACATGACGGGGAAATCTTCTTGGAGTACTCTCCAGAGAGTTTCACGGGGACAGAGTTGGAGTTTGCTGCACGCATCTCTAATGAAGTAACTGCTCGCTGGGGCATCAGTGACACACGTCAGGTTATCATCAACTTACCGGCAACTGTCGAGATGGCTACACCAAATATCTATGCAGACCAGATCGAGTGGATGAGCAGACATTTGGACAATAGAGAAAATGTCATCATCTCAACGCATACACACAATGACAGAGGCACTTCCATCGCAGCAACTGAGCTTGCACTTTTAGCAGGAGCTGACAGAGTTGAGGGAACACTTTTAAGCAATGGTGAGCGTACAGGAAATGTTGACATCATCACATTGGCACTCAACATGACAACACAAGGCATTGACAGTGGACTTGATTTTTCTGATGTTAATGAAGTAGTCGAAATAGTTGAGCGTGTTACAGAACTTCCAACGCACCCACGTCATCCATATGTTGGAGAACTTGTATACACAGCATTTTCTGGTTCACACCAAGATGCTATTAATAAAGGTCTTGCCTACCAAAATGCTAAAGAAGACCCTTTCTGGGAGGTTCCATACTTGCCAATTGACCCTGCTGATGTTGGAAGGACTTATGAGTCCATCATCCGTATCAACTCTCAATCAGGTAAAGGTGGTGTAGCATACATTTTAGAGAAAAACTACGGTTACCAGCTTCCAAAAGCAATGCATCCTGAGATTGGTCGAGCTGTGCAAGCACTCAGTGATGAAAAAGGTAGAGAGTTAAGTCCTGAAGAGATTTTGGAAGTATTTAAAGATACTTACTTTAGAGTCAAAGAGCATATCACTTTTAAAGATGTCTCACTGACTACCGATAACGGTGTGTCAAAATGTACGCTTAAGTATCTCTATGAAGGCAAAGAGATTACATCTGAAGGTCAAGGCAATGGCCCAATTGATGCATGCAAAAATGCACTCATGAAAGAGTATCAGAATGATTTTACAATCAAATCATATGCTGAACACTCATGTGGAGACAAAAGCTCTGCAAAAGCAGTCGCATACATCGAAATCCAAAACAAAGAGATCCTCTCTTGCTTTGGAGTCGGAGCAGATAATGATATCACTGTTGCATCGATAAAAGCGATGTTCTGTGCGCTTAACAGGGCTTTTTCTTAAAGAGCTACTATGCAGCAAGAAGATGATGAAAGTAAAAAGCTCATAGATGAGATAAACTTACTTTTCAAACGTTCAAAGATCAAAGAGCTCCATGAGAGCTCTTGTGATAAACTCTATGAAAAGACCCAAGAACTGATTGGGCTCTACTACAACCAAAAGAAAAAAAATGCCAAACTTGTTAAAAATCACACCTACTTTTTAAAACAGATAGACAAACGCAACGTAGCCCAAAATGCTTCGCTCTCAAAAAAAGATATGATGCTTCGTCAACAGTCTAAGATGGCAGCTATGGGGGAGATGATGGACGCTGTGGCACACCAATGGAAGCAGCCGCTTAATTCACTCAGTATGATGAATGATATGCTACTCAATGATTTTAAAAATGGGCTTGTTGATGAAGCTTACATCAAAGAAGTAACAGAGATGACACATATGCAAATAACACATATGATAAATACCCTCAATGAATTTCGAACATTTTTCAGACCATCCAAAGATGCACAGGATTTCTCAGTTACAGAGTGTTTGGAGAGCGTACAGGTTCTTATGAAAGATGAACTGCTCAAAAATACCATTACTGTCAATGTAGAGACGCAAGAAGATATTGTGCTTCGTGGACAGGTCAATGAGTTTAAACATCTCTTTTTAAATCTTATCAGCAATACCATAGATGCTTTTAATGAAAAAGCTATTCAAAATCGCTTCATTAGCATTCGTACCTATAAAAATGAAAACGCTGGAATCATTGAGTTTGAAGATAATGCAGGGGGTATCCCATCTGCTGTTATTAGCTCAATTTTTAAACCAAATGTCACAACCAAAGCAGATGGGAAAGGGACAGGAATCGGTCTTTATATGAGCTCACGATAGCGTCAAAAATTTTCTGTAAATTCCTCATCAACTTCACAATCATGTTCCAAATTTTCCCACGAAACATATTTTCTATCCATCCACTTGGCATTAGTGTCAACTGCCAAAGGCACCAA
>NZ_JALCZL010000021.1:0-33113 GCF_039667035.1 Sulfurimonas sp. NWX79 | reverse complement strand
TCATTTGCCTGCGTGTAAAAGCTTTTTTCTTCATAAAATTTATGTGCAAAATCAACCATAAACATTAAGTAGTGTTGTCGTAAATCACTTTGTAGTGTTTCTGAGAGTATAGATAGATTTCTCAATCGAACAGCTTGTGGTGGTGGGGTAACTTCATAAAGATTTTCTAAAGTTTTTGCACTTGCCAAAAGATGTGAAACAGAGCATATACCACAAACACGAGGGGTATAAACAAGAGCATCTAAAGGGTCTTTCCCAATTAAAATATTTTCAAAACCTCTATAGAGTGTACCAATACTTTTTGCATCAACAATCACACCATTTTCAATTTTTACTTTTATATCCAAATCCCCCTCAACACGATTGACTGGGATATTAAGCTCAATAACTCTCTTACTCATACTCTTTGTTTCCTTTTTGCAAGTCTTTTTGGTGCAGCTGCCCATGCCATATCTTTATATGCTAAGTAGTGAGCACGATCTACCCCTTTTGGAAGTTCAAGTGGCGTGCCTACAATATTTTGTGTTTCAAAAAATGGATGCTGTTGTGGAAAATCTGGACGAGTACATCCAAAACAAGGCACCCCTACCCGTGTTTTGGAGTTTACTTCATTCCACAGGTATTTGTTGCATGGTGCCATTGTGGTTGGACCTTTACATCCAAGGTGAAAAAACATACACCCATTCTCTCCAAAGTCATTCTCTTCTACTTTATACTCATGATACTCATTCCTTGTGCACCCTTGATGCACAGTAAAGTTATAATAAGACTCATCCATAGAGTTTTTATTGAGTTTGATTGGAGTGTCTGTAACAATCTTTTGTAAAATAGTAACAAGTGCTTTTGGTTGGATGGGACATCCTGGGAGATTAATAATTGGCAAACCTTTTTTTGTAAGGAACTCCTTACCTAAAAAACCACCTTTTTTCTCATGTAAGTACCCCAAACCAAGCCCCTGCATCTCATCATAACTCCCCATCCCTCCAAAAGAAGCACAAGTCCCAACTGCTACAATATAGGAAGCTTTTTGAGAGAGTTTTTCGATAAGCTTATATTTTGGCTCCCCTCTAAAAGTATCAAACATTCCACTTCCATCAGGCCCCATCACAACATTTCCCTCAATACATAAAATATCAAGCTCTTTAGTGTCGTTTAAAATGTTTTCTAAAAGTGTATCATGCTCTTTTGGAGATATATTTGCAAGCGATGGATGCCATAAAACCTCCAGCCCAATATTTTCAAAAAGTTCAAAAAGATTTCCCTCATAATTAAGAAGCGACATACTATCGCCACTACAACCGCCACTTTGGAGCCAGTACAAATTCATTAAGTTGCCTTTTACTAATTAAGTATTCATTTGTAAGATAATAACAACAATAAACTTATACCATGATTACATATTGCTTCATCTTAGCCTTATTTTATACGAGAAGAATTTTTGCAAATAAAACAGTAATTGGCAAAGTTTTTTTCTTATCTTTTCCTATTGAAAAATCAGCCATGGTTGGAAGGTGATTAGGACCAAAGATATGAAGAACACCTTACAAAAAAAACAAGCAGCATTCCAAAATCTTACATAGCTTATCCTTGTAAAATATTTCCATATTTATAGTAAGCGGCACATGCCCCTTCACTACTGACCATACAGCTGCCAAGTGGCGTATTTGGCTTACATGTAGTTCCAAAGATAGTGCATTCATTTGGTTTTGCCATCCCACGCAAAATATCACCACATATACAGAGTTTATGATCTTCAATCTCCTCACGTGGGAGTATATCAGCATAAATCTTCTCAGCATTGATATCAGCAAACTCCGGACGCAGTTTATACCCACTATCAGATACATTGCCAAGTCCACGCCACTTAAAAAGACTCGCTTTTTCAAAGTAGTGATTAATGAGAGCTTGCGCTTTAAGGTTACCCTCATATGATACAAGACGTTTATATTCTACTTCAAGTTCACATCGTCTCTCGTTAAATTGCCGAACTATCATTAAAATAGCTTCCATCACATCTACCGGCTCAAAACCAGCCACAACAACAGGACGTCCATAATCACGCGGAAACTTCTCATAAATTTTACTTCCTGTAATCACACTTACA
Organism: Sulfurimonas sp. NWX79; assembly: GCF_039667035.1. Lineage (NCBI taxonomy): Bacteria > Pseudomonadati > Campylobacterota > Epsilonproteobacteria > Campylobacterales > Sulfurimonadaceae > Sulfurimonas > Sulfurimonas sp. NWX79. The sequence goes on along the minus strand of NZ_JALCZL010000021.1, from coordinate 31,009 downwards.
TGACTTGGTCCCAAAAATGCATCAATCCTATTGTTGTAACTATCTACATGCTCATCACGACTGTCGATCAATTCCACCATAACTTCAGGGACTGTTACATGATTGATGTGAAAATATATATTTTTAATACCACGTTTAAGAACGATATCAATAAGAGAAGTAGTCATTGGTGTAGTTGTCTCAAAACCAATGGCAAAAAAGATGACTTTTTTGTCTGGATTTTCTTGTGCAATCTTGAGTGTATCAAGTGGAGAATAAACAAAACGTACATCCGCACCTTTTGCACGAGCATCTTGTAGACTTCCACGACTTCCGGGAACTTTGATCATATCTCCAAGTGTTACAAGGATGGTATCATCTAGTTCTGCTAGAATGTAAGCATGATCTATTCGCTCCTTTGGCATGATACAGACCGGACACCCGGGACCATGAACAAAGTTGATATTATCAGGTAGAAGCTGTGGCAGTCCAAACTTCATAATTGAATGCGTGTGCCCACCACATACTTCCATAATATTAATTGGACGAGAAAGCTTTTTTGATTCTTCATTAATAAGCTTTGCAAAACCTTGAATCACTTCAGGATTACGGAAACCATCATAGAGATCTTTTAACTGTAACTCAGCCATTATGCACCTCTGTTTGGACAGTTATCATCCTCTTCTACAAGTTGCCGCCTCTCTTCTTCGTCAAGCTTCTCTAAAATTTCATTATAAACCTTGAGCGACTCTAATGCATCCTCTTCATCAATCTTATTCATAATAAAACCGATGTGTAAAAGAACATAATCGCCAATTTTGACATCACCCTCTTCCATAAGCTCTAAACCAGCTTCTCTTTTTACACCCATTGTATCAACAATCGCAACATTTCTCTCTAAATCTAATTCTACAACTTTACTTGGAATTGAAAGACACATACTTTTAACTCCTCATCTTTCTTTTAAACTCTATCCAATCAATTACTCTTTGAATTGATACTTTATCTTTAATATTTACTTCTAAAATATCCACGCCTGGTTTAATTTTACGTGCTTCTTGTTTCTCATGTTCTAAATCATAATCAAAATATGGTAACAGATCTGTTTTTGTTATTAAAATCAAGTCTGCTTGACGGAACATAACAGGGTATTTTTCTATTTTATCACTTCCTTCTGGAACCGATACAAGAACTATATTTAAATGACTTCCGACATCATATGAAGCTGGACAAACAAGATTTCCTACATTCTCAATAAAGCATACGTCTATCTCTTCAAGAGGCATATCATGTAAGCCTTTATGAACCATAAAAGCATCCAGATGACATGCTGAACCTGTTTGAATTTGATAAGCCGGGATTCCTTTAGACTTAATTCTATCAGCATCACGAGAAGTTTCTAAATCTCCTTCAATAACACCAAATTTAAAATCAGCCATATCAGCCATATTCTCTAAAAGTGTTGTTTTTCCACTCCCCGGACTACTCATAAGATTTATACTCAAAACATTATGATTATCAAAATGAGCTCGATTATGTGCTGCCTCATGATTGTTTTTATCTAAAATTTTTGTAATAACACTAATAGTCTTCTTATCATTAAGTTGTGGGTTGTGGTGCAATGTTTCATGCGCCGCTTGATGTTCATGTGAGTGGACATGGCTATGATCATGTGAATGAGTGTGTCCATGGTCATGATGATGGTGATGTCCATCCCCTAAAGTTGTTCCTGTTATACTACATCCGCAATCTGCACACATTATTTATCATTCTCCTTCATTATATTTATGCTAAAAGCATATTTGTTCCAACTGCTACAGATACTAAACCAGCAGTTACAAAAACTTTTCTGACATTTGTTTTATTTGTTAAAAGCTCTTTATTAAGATATAAAATCACACCTCCAAAACTAACAAACACCAAACTAACACCTGCAATAAAAGCGAGTACCATGCTAAACTCAATAGAATGACCATTTAACATACCTAATGTAACTAGCATACCTCGTACTCCACCTATACCCATCAGTGCACCCATAGTCCATGCAGAAGTAGATGCTACTGTAGCATTATGAGAGTGCTCTTTACCAAAGTAAATATGTATATGTTCTTTGCCTTCATGCATATGTTTATTTAGATGTACTTTATCTGTTAAAACCATATAAAGTAAGTATATCCCCATACCAATAATGACAATTGAAGATATCAAATCACCATAAGCTGTTACATTTTCAGGTAGATTATACAATTCTAAAAGCTTTGCAAATATAAAAAGTGTCATTCCGTGTCCAAATGCGAATGCAATAGTAATTGTCATCGTTTTTTTCATCGACTTACCAATAGAAAAATCTGCTATAGCAGTCAGATGGTCAGGCCCGAAAGCATGTAAAATTCCATACCAAAAAATTATCATGTATCCTAATTCCATTAAGATCCCTTATAAAATATAAATAATGAATATTTATTCAGTTTTAAAAGATTTTATATTATATTATGTAAAACAGAGATAAAAGAACTTATTTCTTATATGTTTTATGGACTAAATGGAATAATGGTAACTAAAAGGTTAAATAGATGCAATGGTTAGAAAAGTGTCTTTGGTGTCAAGGATATGTCTACATTTTAAATGATAACAGGATTAAATGTTCTCAATGCAATAAAAAAATATCTCGTAACAAAATTAATAAGATCTTCACAATCATCGAAGCTTACATCAATAATGAAAGTGCATTACAGCTTGCAAACAGAATGCAAGTTTCATATACGTCAATACATTCTTATTATGAAGAATTACGTTTTCTTTGCGCTAATATATCGGAAAAAGAATATGAAAAATACCGAAATATAAATTGTGAATACGAAGAATATTTTTATTTAGAAAAGTCTAAAAAAAATGAACAAGAAGCAGTATTTGACGCACATAATTTTCTTACCTTTGATTATAATGGACATATTTATACACTACTCCTTCCATCACTACACAAATATAAAAATAAAATGATAGAAGACAGTATAGAGAGTACTTATCTTCATGAGTTTAATAAATTTAAACGTATCAGTAGACTCATAAAAGTTTCTAAACATCACAATAATATAGTACAGTTTTGGGATTATTTTGAAAAATCAATCATTATATATAAGGGTATTAAAAGTGACCATTTTATCTATTTTCTAAAAGAGTTTGAATTTAAGTATAATCATTCAAAAGATGAAGCAATAAATTTACTAATAAGTGAGTATTTTAAAGTATGAAAAAAATTGCAATTTTAGGTGTTGGTAATATATTAGAACTTGATGATGGAGTTGCAATCTATGCAACAAAATATCTTGAAAAAAATTACACTTTTGCACCCCATATTGATATAATTAATGGTGGAGTAGAAGGCATTAATCTTTTAAATCTTTTTATGGAGTATGACTATATACTTATTCTTGATGCAATAGAAATAGATGATGCTCCAGGAAGTATCTACCACATACCCTCTGATAAACTTACAGGCTATGGATTAAACTCTGGTGGTGCACATGAAATAGGTGTTTTACAGTGTTTTGATATTTTAGAACTAATGGGAAAAGAATTGCCACAATCAAGTGTGTTTGGTATTGTTCCTGAAAAAATTGATGTATCTATTGATCTTACTAATACTATGAGAAAAGAATTTTTAATTTATATAGAAAAGCTCTTAGAGATACTTACGACAAAGCTCAACATCAAAATTTCAAAAAACAGTGAGCAAATAACGCTTGATGAAATAATTGAAACATTTAAAAATCCTCAGAGGTAGTGTAGCGTACTTTGAACCTAATATGGAAGTAAAATGACAAACTTTTTCACTACACTACTTGAGAAAATTGTGTCGTAGTTGTCATCCATAATCTTAAACTGAATGAACATTCATATTTTAGTGAATTTTATCTTAAAATGAATTAAAAACCTCTAGAATGCTCAATACTTGGGTTTGCAAAGATATCCAAAATAGCATCTAAACTCAATTTTTCATTTTCTTTCAATATCTCTATACCCATTTTTTGTAATTGAACTATAATTGTTTGAATATACTCATCCCAAGCATTACGAATATTTTCTGTTAAAGAAACCTCGACTGATATAATATCCTCTGGCACAATACTAATAACTATGGTTTCAGCCATTCTCTCAGCCATTGAACAAATTTGCAGCATTTCTGCAATTTCTACTTCATTAGCTGTTTTTTTGACAAGTTCACCATCCAAAAACTCATCTGTTGTTTTTATACTTATTGCTCCTACTCTTTTACTCTCATCCGATGCAGTATTAACAATCATCACTGCATCAAACTCCTGCAATAAAGGCATTAACTTAAAACCAAGAGTTCCACCATCTACTATTTCTAATTCATCCTGATTAAAAAAATAATTCTCTTTTATATATTTTGCAGCATAAAGACCAACTCCCTCATCTTTAAAAAAAGCATTTCCAGAACCAATTAATGCAACTCTTTTACTCATTTTTTTCCTTCACTTTATGTATTCCATAATATGCTTGACCCAAAGATATATTTCCATCATTTACAGGTATTGTTGATGATATATAATAACGAATCTTTTTGGCATCAAAAGATTTTACAAGCTTATGAACTAAAAACTTATTTTGAAAAACACCACCACTGAGAATTACTGGAAGCTTAGGATAATATTCAACAATCTCTAATATTATATTACACAATGTATTTAAAAATTTTGCAGCTATTATTTCTCTATTTGTTTCTTGCAGTATTTCATCCAACATTGGTTTGTAGTATATAGTATCATCTTCTATAATATAGCTATAACTCTCTTTCGTATTACTTTCTTGCGCTAAGCCTTCCATAATCAGCCCGCTTTCTCCCTCATAACCTAAATCTTTAACAAATCCACTCAATGCATAAACAGCATCAAATAGCCTACCAATAGAAGAACTTGTTGGTGTATTTATCTTTTTTTGAAACATTATATAAAGTGTTTTTATCTCTTCTGGTGTAAAACTCTTTACAAGAGGATGTTCCATCGATAATACTTCTTCTATAGTATAGTTATCAAAGAGTAAAGAGAGCCCAACGCGTTTAGGTTGCTTAATTGCTTTTTCTCCTCCTAAAAGATATATTTCCTGAAGATGAAAAGCCCTTGTATATGATGTAGGTGAAGCAAGTAGTACCTCTCCTCCCCATAAAGTATTATCGTCTCCATATCCTGTACCATCAAAACAAAAAGCAAGAGTCTCTTCAGATAATTCATATTCAGCCATTACAGAAAGTGCATGTGCAAAATGATGTTGTATCTCTATTAAATTAACTTCTGGATTTTCTGATATATACTCTTTTGCCCATCGTGTTGTTTCATAATTTGGGTGTTTGTCACATACTATAACATCTGGTTTAAAATCATATACTCTTTGTAAAGTATCAAGTGTCCGAGTAAAATACTCAAAAGCATTTAAGGAGTTTAAATCGCCAATATGAGGAGAGATAATAATATTATTTTCAAAAGCCAATGTCAATGTACTCTTCTGATTAGCACCAACAGCTAAAATTCTTCTCTTTATTTTATTTGGGTGATAAAAACTTTTTGGTCCATAGCCTCTTGCCAAACGTAAAAAAATAGTTCTGTCTGCTACATTCATTACAACACTATCATCACAGGCATTAATTATCTCTCTGTCATGTGTAATAATACCATCAACAACAAGAGGAAGTTTTTGTAACACCCCGTTTAGCTCAGTTATGATTGGTTCATCACTTATATTTGCACTTGTTGCGACAATAGGTCTTTTCATTTTTTTCAAAAGAAGCTCATGTAAAGGAGTGTAGGGTAAAAAGACACCTATTCTATCAATACCCGGTGCTATCTCTTCAGCTAAAACCGATGTCTCTTTCTTTGTTACTATAACAATAGGCCGCTCTTTAGAAGTAATAAGTGCTTCATCTTTTTTCGTAAGTTTTGCAACCTTCTTGATATCATATAAAGAACTAAACATAACAGCCAAAGGTTTTGTCGGACGATGCTTATTTATTCTTAAAGTTGCTACTGCTACACTGTTTGTTGCATCACAAATTATATGAAAACCACCCAAACCTTTTAAGGCAATTGATGCACCAGCATCCAATTTTTCGATAGCTCTATCAAGGATATGATCATCGTATTTTTGGCCTTTATTGCTAATATCTATAAATTGTAATTTTGGACCACAGTTATGACAACTTATTGGTTGTGCATGATAACGTCTGTTTTGAGGATTCTCATATTCGATTTGGCACTCATCACACATCTCAAACTTTTGCATTGAAGTATTTTTTCTATCATAAGGAAGTTCCTTAATGATTGTATATCTTGGCCCACAATTTATACAATTAATAAAAGGGTATTTGTATCGTCTATCTTTAGGATTATCAATCTCTTTTCTACAATCATCACAAAGCGAAATATCTGCGGATAGCATCGTTGATCGTTTAGATGCTTTAGAATCTTCAATACAAAAAGAGTTGTCATTCTTGACATCTATCTGCTTTTCTTTAATATCAACAATCTTAGCAAGTAATGGTGGGGATTCAAGAAGTTTTTTTATAAAGTCTTGAAGCGATTTATCATCTCCTTCTATCTCAACAATGACACCATCTCCACTATTGGTAACAAAACCATGAAGCCCAAATTCATTTGCTAAATTAAATATAAAAGGACGGAAACCTACACCTTGAACGATGCCATAAATATTAAGTCTAATCCGCTTTTTAAATATAGACGCCGCCGACAACTGCACTCTCCTTGCCAATTGGATAGTTTTTATTCATATATGGCGGTGTCATCTTAAGATTTCGTTGCATACGTGAGAAAAGTGACTGGTTTGCGAAATGTGTTCCACAAAGAATAATTTCTGTTGCTTTTGTTTTACCTTTAAGCTCACTCAAAATTTCATAAAAATAGTCTCCAAAACTTTCAAAAATTGAGTATGCTAAAATAACACTACTCACACCTGCTAATTGGTATGAAATAATACTTGCGAGAAATGCCGCATGGTCAAAACGGTTATCTTTCACATGAGTATCTATTTGAATGCCTCCCTTACCAACAAACTTCATCGCTTCAACAGAAACACCTTTCATATTTTCTTCATCTAAACCTAAAATGATTGCTACAGCTTCAAAGAGTTTGACATTCTCTCTTGTTTGCAATAGTTCAAGCTTTTTATAAATCTCTGGAAGTTTCTTTTTTAGATTTTCTATAAGCCTATCTGAACCCTCACGTAAAGAAGATATCTCGTCCAAGATATTTGAACTATCAAAATGCTTTGGAGGTACAATACGAAGTACATTTCTACCATCATAATATAAAAATGATGGTTCTTCATCAAAATACGCTCCTACACATTTTTTACCAAACAGATCATGTTCAGCGACAACAGACATAAAACTTCCCTCATCAATACTGAAGTATTTTTGCTTCTCATGATAACGTTCATTATCTCCTTCTAAAACATTAGCACCCATAACCTCTACACTGTCAAGGTGTTCCATCTTGTCAAAGAACATTGCATCACCCTGTGGTATTCCAGCATACTCCTCTGTAATACTTACAAGATTTTTAGCTCTTAAATTATGTGAAGGGAAGGAAATACGTTCACCTTCTGCAATAAATTGAATATCTTTGTTGAGGAAAAAACGCATATCTTGTTGAGAGTTGATTTCTAAATCGTAATCCATCAAAATGTCTGCATCACAATTTTCATCTACGTCTTCATAAGCTATAAAGTCTATCCCGAGTTTTTGTAATTCTGTTCCAAGTAAAATTGTAAAACCATCATCTGGATACTTTACATAAGCCGTATTCGCTCCCCAAATATTTTTAAGTTCTTCACTTTTAAGCGTTACATGCATTATCGGTCGTTCTATACTTAGCAATGCATTAAACTCTTCTGTAATTAAAGCCAGATAGTCTGTAATTTTAGATGCATTAATCATCATTAATATAGAATGATGATTCTTATTTTGTACTGTATAAAATAATCTATATCCAAATGTTGTTTTCATAAGTAACTTTTTTTTATCTACTAAAGCTTTAGCTGCAACCTCAAACATTGTACGAAAACTACCAGCATCATTTGCATATCTTTCCGTTGTTTTATTAACTAATCTTACTGGAACTGCACAATTATGGCAAGAATTTAAAACATGAGACTCTCTTAGTCCAACACTTTCAACTTCTTTTTCACATTCATCACATGGACGAATAAATTTCCATGATGTATTCTCTCTTTTATAAGGGTATTTATTTAAAAAACTATAATTGCCTCCGCAACAACTACAAGAAATAAATGGATAATAGTATCTACGGGAACTAACATCAAAAAGTTCTTTCTGACACGTTGGACAAAGAGCTAAGTTTAATGGGTATTTAATATCAAGTTTTGCTAGCTTTTTTGGCGTGATTTCATTTTCACTATGCGATGAAGATTTTAAAAAAAGTGATGCCGGAAGCCTTTGTGCAAGTGAGTCAAGACACTCTTGAAGTCTTTCATGTTTTGAGTCAAAAGCACAAACGATTTTTTCATCTTCCATTACAATATCACTATTTATATCAAATTCTCTTGTAATAGCGACTATATAATTCATAATGTATTTTTGATTGGATGTAATACTTAGTTCAAGGATAAAAGCCATTTGATACCTTTAAGAAAATTTTGAAGAGGGTATAAAAAGAGAATAAAGCCTAAGCTTTATTCTCTTTTACGAATTTAGAACCACCAACAACAATAGCAATATCACCTTCTTTCCAGAAAATTGTACGCCATACTTGATAGTAGATATGAAACACAATCCAGGCAATAACAAGCCACATAGTCGTATGATGCACTATACGAACATCCATCACATTTACACCTGTTGCAGTAGAACCGACCATCCAAGATGATACAGGAAGTGTCCAATCTGTTACTAAGTGAAGCATCCACGGCCACCAGTTACCAATAGAACTGAGACCGGATTCTAAACCATGCACATAAAGTTGTAATCCTGTTAAAAGCATCCACGCAAGCAACAAATGAAAAATCAGAAAATAGACTGTATTGAAACTATCTGAATGTGTAGAGTCAAACTTTTTTCTTCTGTTAAGCGTAACGAGATTTAAAAGAACTTCCATAAATTCTTTTATATTGCTACTAGTTGGTAAAATCTTTTTATACGGCTTTTCAAAGCGAGAGAAGAAGTATAAATATGCGATTACTATACTACTTACATCAAAGATAATAGCAATGATAAAATGCCACCAGCGATTCCATGCCATTACATATTTTACTACCGCTGGTTCAGCAATCAATGTTGCATAATAAGGATGACCTATGTATAAACCAGTAACAATTGCACCAATCATACTAAATGCGACCACCCAATGGTTGAGTCGCATAAAAGCTGTCATTCTTTTAACCTGTTTATATTTAGGTTTCATAATTACTCCCTTAAATACTACACCCGGTATCTATTTTATAGACACCAAGTTCTTTACCTTTTGTATCAACAACATGCACTGCACAAGCAATACAAGGGTCAAAGCTATGGATTGTACGAATAATCTCTAATGGTTGTTCTGGATCAGCAACTTTAGTACCGATAAGTGATGCTTCATATGCACCCAAGCGACCTTTATAATCTCTTGGAGCTGCATTCCATGTTGATGGAACTACGGCTTGATAGTTAGCAATTTTTCCATTTTCAACTCTAACCCAGTGTCCTAAAGCACCACGAGGAGCTTCTGCCATACCACGACCTTTTGTATTTACACTTACTTTATCAAAGTCAAAGTCAGTCCATGTACTCAAGTCACCACTCGCAGTATTCGCAGCCAATTCATCTACCCAATCCATCATAACATCAGCCATAAGCTCTGTCTCTATTGCACGAGCAGCTGTACGTCCTACTGTACTAAAGAGTACAGATGTTGGCAAGTTTCCACGTTTTAAGAAGTTTGTTACATACTTTGTAATTCTCTCATCACCTTTTGCAACACCTACAACCATACGAGCCAGTGGTCCAACTTCTACACGTTTATCATCATAAATCGGAGATTTAATCCAAGAGTACTTTTCATCTGTTTTCAAATAAGCCATACCATCAGCATGCTTGTCAAGTCCAGTATATTTAGGAATCGTTTCTCCATCATATGGGTGCAATGGTTTATCACCTTCATACCATGCATGTGTAACATCTTCAGCAATTTTATCTGGATCAACTTCGTGAACCTTAGATAAATCACCATCATACACAACACCTGAAGGGAAAAGAAGTGCAGATTTATAAAAACCAGTATCATCAAGACGGAAATCACCATAAGTCATATAACTTAAAAGTCCTCCACCAGTTCCACCCACACCTTTACCTTTCATAAGTTCAGTAAATGTTGCACTACTATCTGTTGCCTCATCAGCATACATAGTTCCTGCCATATAAACATCTGGAAGATATGCCTGTTTTATAAACTTCGTACTCTCTTTTAAAAGTGATTTAAAAAGTGCTATACGAGCAGGATTTTGAATATCTTGTACACAAGTAACACCACCAACTACAATTGATTGTGGGTGTGGATTTTTACCACCAAAAATTGCTTGCATTTTAGCCATATCTCTTTGAATATCAAGAGCTTTTAAATAGTGTGCAACACCAATGAGGTTTTGCTCTGGTGTTAATTTATAATGTTTATTACCCCAGTAACCATTTCCAAAGATTCCAAGACGACCCTGTTTTACAAATTTTGCCACTCTATCTTGAATCTCTTGAAATGCAGGAGCTCCTGAAATATATGGAGAAGTACCAGATACTCCTGCCCATTTTTCAGCTTCAACTGCAGTTTTCTTTGGATCAGCAGAAAGAGCTGAAACAACATCAACAAAATCAAGAGCATGAAGATGATAAAAGTGCACAAGGTGATCATGAATATAGAGTGCACCCTGAATTAAGTTACGAACTAAACGTGCATTTTTAGGAATAGTAATATCAAAAGCATCTTCTACCGCCTCTATAGAGCGTTGATAGTGTGTACCCGTACACACACCACAAATACGCATTGCCAAAAGACCTGCATCACGTGGGTCACGTCCTTGAAGAATAGTCTCAATACCTCTAAACATTGTAGATGAAGAGTAAGCATCTACAATTGTATTATTCTCATCAATTACTGCCTCAATTCTCAAGTGTCCTTCAATCCTAGTAATTGGATCTACTATAATATGTTTTTTTGCCATTATACCTCTCCTCCATCTTCTTTCTTACCTGCCAATGCACTTGCTACTGCATGAATACCAATACCTATACCTGCTGCTGTTAACAAACCTAAACCAAACTCATCAACAGTTTTTTCAACACCGCCTGTTGGTGCTTTAATATTTGCATCTGCCATTGGGCGCTCATACGCATATTTATCCCAGAAATCTGGTTCAGAACAACCGATACAACCGCGGCCAACACCGATAGGCCAGTTAACACCTTCGTTATATCTAACGATTGAACAGTTATTAAATGTCATAGGACCTTTACATCCAACTTTGTAGAGACAAAAGTTGTTTTTAGCACCCTCATCACCCCACTCTTCTACATATTCACCAGCATCAAAGTGTGCACGTCTTTCACAGTTATCATGAATTCTATAACCAAATGCAAATTTAGGACGTAACAATGAATCTAGTTCTGGAACTTGACCAGTTAAAATATAATGAATGATTACACCAACCATATTTGCTGGGTTAGCAGGACATGCTGGAATATTAATAATAGGTTTTCCTTTAATAACGTCCATAACACCTACTGCTCCTGTTGGATTTGGAGAAGCTGCAGGCACACCACCAAATGTAGCACAAGAGCCAACTGCAACAATTGCAGCAGCATGTTTACTAACACGCATTAAATGATCATAAAATGTTTCTGCACTTGCACCAATAGTACCATATTGACCATCCATTTCCATAGGAATAGATCCTTCAACAAATAGTAAGTACTTGTCTTTAAAGTGTTCCATTGCATCTTCAAGTTGTTTCTCTGCTTGATGTCCAGAAGCAGCTTGGAGTGTTTCATGGAACTCTAAAGAGATAATATCTAAAACAATTTCATCAATTTTTGGCCCATCAGAGCGTAATAATGCCTCAGAGTTACCTGCGCAATCTTGAAGTTCTAACCAGATAACCGGTGCCCTATTCATAAGCAGTGCAGCATCTGCTACAAGAGGAGTAAAAGAAGCTGGCAGCATTAGCATACCTGTTACAGCACTAGCCCATTTTAAAAAATCACGTCTCTCTATTCCATGTGCTTCTAACACATCCTCTATATCCAACCTATTGTTTATAGGTTGCTGTGTCTTCAACTCTTCGACTCTTGCCTGACATGTTTGAAACAATTTGTCATAGTAAGCATCACCTTTGTTTGTTTCAACACGTGCACTTTTAGATGTAAAAAGCTTTTTTACACCCTCTATTCTATCTGCCATAGCCAACTCCTTTTTTACATTAAATGAATAATCATTCATTATGCTATCCTGATATAACTTAAACAGATATTATATTTTTTATTTTAAACTGAAAAGCAGCATTTCTTATTTTATTTTCGGACTAAATGAGAAAAATTAATGAGTAGTACAGACGGAACAAACATCAAATGTACGAAAGATAAAGAGCGCATCCTCTTTTGTTGTCCCTTTCATAGCAATTTGTACAGATGTTGGTTTTTCTATTGTAGAACTCCCAATATTAAACTGTGTAGGTGTAATAATTTTATAGTTTTGAATAATACCCTGTTTAATTTCTATATTATGGAGTAGTGGACCACGAGGAGCTTCCACTATACCCAGACCAGATGCTGAGATTTTTTTTATATCTGCTACATTAACTACTGACTCTTGTAAAATATCTATATTTTGAAGCAGTTCTTTTGCATAGTTAAGCATATATCCTATCTCAAACACACGTGCCATAACTCGTGAGTAAGCACTATCTTTATATCTTCTATGCATATTTTTTATAATAGGTAGAGAGATAGACATCATTCTAGCAAGTGGTCCTGTTTCATAATATTCATCTTTATAAAGAGCATTATAAGCATATGTATTTTCTTGTGGAGAATAAGCTTCTACTGTTGATACGTACTTGCTATCTACTCCAAAAGCTCTTGTTTGTTTTAATTTTGCAACATGCGTAAAATCATGCTCACCCATAACTATAAATCTATCATATGCTAAACCTTTATGATTCATGTCAGCAACAATTAAACTTTCTTCTAATAAAGTAATGTCTGATTGTATCTCTTTATTAAAATCTTTACAAGATTCAAAAGATAAAAACTTATCTAGTGCTATACCTAAACTCTCTCTTTCAAAAAATGATATAAGTTCATCTATATGATTTTGAGCCTGTAATATATCTATTTGTGTAGGATCACATGTTACTCCACCTGGAATCATATAAGACGAATGTGGCCATTGTCCACCAAAAATAGCAATGGCTTTTGCTGCTAAAGAGGCTGCATACGCTCCTTTTAGTGGTTTTTTTTCTAGGATGCTATTTGTCAATTTAGCAAGTTCTGGAATAATAACAATATAAAGCCATTTAAAATGATTTTGTATCATTTCCATAATAAGAGTAAATTCTCGAATTTTTTCTGCTTTTTCTGAAAGAATAATTTCACAACCTGCATTTTTGTAAGCATCTTCCAATGCACGTACAGTTGCCATTAAATGCGCATGCCCACATATACCACATACTCGAGGGCTAATAACCAAAGAATCAAGGGCATTTTTACCTTCAAGTATCGACTCCATACCTCTAAAATGTGGGAAAGTTACTGTTGCAAAATTAACTTTTTTCTCTTTTATATCAAAATATACAGATGCTTCACCCTCAATCTGTTCAATCAGTTGTCTTGTAATCAATTAGCTTTCCTTCTAAACGTTTTATATGAAAGGTCTTTGCAATTCCCGCCATTGTAAGATAACTTCTTTTAGGAACACCTAATGGTACATCTTCCGGTATTGACATATTGGTTTTTGTTTGAAAGAGTTCTGTTCGTGGAAAGTCGGGTTCGGTACATCCAAAACAGGGTGTACCAATTCGTGTTTTTGAGCTCACCTCATTCCAAAGTATTTTATTACATGATGCATGTGTCATAGGAGCACGACAGCCTTGTTCATAAAACAAACATCCCTCTTTCTGACCAAAACCTTTAGTATCAACCTTCCACTCAAAATATTCGTTTCGTGTACATCCATGATGTGCTAAATTACTATATAATTCTACAGGACGATGCAATTCATCAGTTATAACTGTTTGATCATTGGCAATCATACTTAATGTATACCCCATCCATTCAGGGTGAATGGGACAACCTGAAAGATTAATAATCCGTTTTTTATGCTTAAGAAGAGGTCCATTCATCTCTTCTTCATTAAATAAAATACCACTATTTCTATGCGAAGCTGCTTCTTTAAACATACCTCCAAAACTTGCACAAGTCCCTGCGGCAACGATATGTTTTGCAGTAGCTGCATAATGAGCAAGCATCTCTTTCATAAAAACACCGTTACGTTTCATCAATGGATCATATGCTCCTTCAAAGATGAGTACATCACATGAGAGCTTACATGCAGATATCTCTTCAAAACTATGTAATGCTTCCATAGCCGGATAGTAAAGCACTTCAAACTTATCCAAAAGAAGTGGCAGATAGGGAAGATTTAAAAAGGAGTGGGTATTACCATTACATGTAACACCCTGAAGCCAAAGAAGACGTGGCTTGTTATCTTGTTTTGAGTGCATTGTAAATATTTTGTGATATAGACTCTTTATACCACTCTAACGGTTCAGGCAATATTTTTTCTCCAAAGAGAAAAACCATACCTCCAAGATAGCCCATAAAGAGACCAAAAGCTGAAAAAAAATCTTGATCATGTAAGTCTCCATTTGCAACACCATCATTAAAAAACATCATCATTTCAGTTACAAAAGGAGAAACACATATCATCCCCTCACATCCATCACCAAACACTTCACGATTTGAAAGGTAAACACGTAAAAAATACTCTATCATTTCAGGCTTCTCATCCGCCATATTAAAATACATAGAGATTATTTCATAAATTTTTTCCTCTGTTGATATCTCTCTATCATTTATCTCACGAATCTGATTACCAAGATATTCCGAAATATATAAAACAAGCTCTTTTGCTAAAATATCTTTAGATTTAAAATAGTTATAAAAATTACCAACACTCATACCAACTTTTTCAGCAATATCAGGAATAGTTGTAATATAAAAGCCTTTTTCAGAAAAAAGCTTCAACGCAGCAGAAATAATTCCATTTTTTCTTTCTTCTTTTGTAACTCTTGCCATAAAATTCCATTTTATTTATATTGTGTAGATTATAGCATTATTTACAAAAAAACATTTTAAATATTCCCCAAGAACTCCTTAGTATCTTCTATTATCTCATCAATCGCTTCTGTAGCTTTTTTATACAAAACTTTTGAGTATAATGTATCGTCAATGGCTGGGCTTGGTTCCAGATTATTAAGTATTGAGTAGCGAATGCCCCCTCTAATGAACACATCTGTATTGATGACAATACCACTTGTCCCGATGACTATAAGCATCTCACAATCATCTAGCTCTTTATACATATCTGCATATTTTGGTGCTGCTTCTCCGAAAAAGACAACATTTGGTCGCAGTAGGTGTGAACATCTCGGACAAGCGTCATAGACCTCACGCAGCTTTGCATAGCCGATGTCATCCAAAAAACCACAGGCTTCACATCGTACCTCACGCAAGAAACCATGCAGATGCAACAGATCTCTACATCCTGCTCTTTCAAACATATCATCCACATTTTGCGTGATAATGGTAATGTCTTTTGGATATTTTTTCTTAAGTTTTACTATCTCATGATGTGCTCTATTGGGTTCTTTGTCTTGAATATCTTCACGTCGTTTATCATAAAAGGCAATCGTCTCTTCATAGTTCCAGTCCAAACACCCCACAGAACAAATCTCTTCTATCTTATAGTTATCCCAAAGACCTCCACTGTCTCGAAAGGTTGATATCCCACTCTCGGCACTGATTCCTGCACCTGAAAATATAACTACTTTTGCCATTTTAAACCTCCTGATAGTGAACTGTGATCGTATCTTTCTGACCTGCCTGAAGAGTTTTAAAATCATCAAAAGCATTGGCACTCTCTATGCAGACAAACTCTTTGTAAGCCTCATTTTTCATACCACTCATTTGTGAACATTTTTCTATCCATGGATTCCACACGATAGCCGAAGCAGAATTCTCTGCCAAAATCTCTACTCTTCTCTTGCCATCACAGAGAAAAATCTTACCTATAGCCCCTTCATAGACTCTATCAATTTCACTTTCAATAATTATTGGCTTATTCTCTACATATCTTTTCTCACGCAGCGTATCTAAAAAAGAGATACCTTCCAAACCACAAATGGTTACATTGGCAATATCAGATACTTGAAAATAGCTATGAAATGCTTGCGTAAGAAGGAACTCTCTACTATCACAGTTATGTGTAGTCATAGAGATAGTGAGTTTTTCAGAGATACGAAACACAACATCCAAAACAAATTCATAATCCCAAACTTCTCGACTCTGGATACTGCTTTTTAACTGCAGATGTACCTCTGTGAGCTTTGGAGTTGGTTCTTCCACTGAGATAAGTTCAAAAAGCATTACCCTTGCAAAACCATGCTGAGGAAGTGTTTTATCAAGGTTTCCAAATCGTGGCCAACAAAGCGGTATGCCACCGCGAATAGCTACACCTTCTTTAAAACTGCTCTCATCACTCAGCCATAATAAAGATTCTCTCCCTTGTGCCAAGTACTCAAATATATGCGCACCCTGCAGTGTTATCTTTGCGTGAGCTGCTGCATTTGAGATATCAAGATATTCAAATCCATTCTCAAAAGAGCATAGCCCATACATAACTAAACTCTCCAGCCTTTCATTTTATGCCACTTCAATGCATAGATTAGAATAATAAAGTAACAGAGTATGCCAAAGAGGTAAGCCTCTTGCATATTCCCTAAGGTTTGTGCGATACGTCCAAAGGCAAGTGGAAGCAGTGCCCCACCGGCAATGGACATAATGAGCAATGCACTCCCTTTAGCGGTATGTTTCCCCAGATCTTCTAATGCCAAAGGCCAGATAGTCGGCCAAACAAGAGCATTTGCAAGTCCTAAAAGGGCTACAAATACCAAAGAATTTGGTAACAACATAATACCACTCCATCCCCACAGATAAGAAGATATCGTTATATCGGTTGTTGAGGAAAACACTACTCCAAAAAGTAAAATGATACCACTAAGCGCTGAATATGTCAGTGCCTTTTCCTGGGAGAGATATTTTGGGATGAAAAGGACCCCAATGAGATATCCCAGAACCATAAATGCCATTGTATAAGAAGTAAGTGCAGTTACATTTTGCATCCCTATACTCTGTGCATAGAGACCTATGGTATCTCCGGAAATCACTTCGATACCGACATAAAAAAAGAGTGCAACAGCACCTAAGACAACACGAGGAAAACCAAAGATATTTTCATCATCATATATATCTTCCACAAACTCTATCTCAGGGAGTGAGGAAAAGAGAACAAACAGGGCCAAAACAGTCAGCATAACAGCCATAACAATATAAGGTTTTACCAACTGTCCGGCCAATGCTACTCTATCCATACCACTTAAGTCTGTACCTATTTGCATATCTGTAAAAATCAAAGCCGTAAAGACGATGGGAGCTAAAACCCCTGCACCTTTGTTGATAAGTCCCATAATGCTTATACGCATTGCAGCAGACTCAATGGGACCGACTAACACGATGTAAGGGTTCGATGCCGTTTGAAGGATTGTCAGTCCCGTTCCAAGTGTAAAGAGCGCTGTTAAAAATATGCCAAAAGCAGCTGCTTTTGCAGCGGGAATGAAAAGCAGTGCTCCAACAGCCATCACAAAGAGACCTAGTGCCATTCCCTTTTTATATCCTGTCTTCTCTAAGACAAATGCCATAGGCAGTGCCATAACGGTATAGGCGATATAAAAAGCAAAGGTCACAAAAAGTGCCTCAAACTCATTGAGTGTACAGATAACTTTTAAAAAGGGAATAAGTGAACCATTGAGCCATGTTACAAAGCCAAAGATAAAAAAGAGCGTTCCAATGACGAGCATCGGTATAAGTGTTGATTTTCTAGCCATTTTTAAGTGCCTCCAAGTAGCGTGCCACTCCGTCTTCATCATTGGTATGCGGCAGAACGATATCTGCTTTTTCTTTGACACCCTCTTGTGCATTTGCGACAGCTACAGCACTGTTTGCCAGTTCAAACATGCCTATGTCATTGTAGTTATCTCCAAATACGGTCAATTTGTTTAGATCAAATCCGGCTGCTTCACTGACACTTTGTATGCCATGGGCCTTATCAGCATCTTTATGTAAAATCGTCAAAAAATGACACCCCATATAGGCTTCAGGAGCTAAAATATACTTGAGCTCCTCCCCAAAAAGAGCTTTGATATTTTTCTCTAACTCTATTAAAATATCCTCATCTGCCATATAGACGATTTTAAAGTTATTCTCCATTGCTCTTAAGCTTTTAAACTCATGTGTATGGTTATCATTTGAGTAACGTTTAATGATTTCACTCTGATAACCATTGAGTGTTGTAGAGTAGGAAAATGCCTCATTCAGCTCATTATCTACAAGTGAAAGAACAAAGGGGTAAATACCAAGTTTTACCCCCTCATCTATGATAGCATCACCTGTTTCTTTGTCTACAAACTTCGTATCGATGATCTTTTTATCCATCGTTGCAATGAGTGCGCCATCAAGCAGTATCATCGGAGCACTTACAGAAATGCCCTCTAAAAACTGTGCTGTTTTTTTGTAGGTCCTTGCAGTTGCAATGCCTAAAATGGCATCATTTTCATAAGAGTTCCAAATTTTTTTAGTATAATCACTTACAGACAAATCAGAACGCAAAAATGTATGGTCTAAATCAGTTATATAAATATTTTTCATGAATGTAGTATAGCAAAAAGAGGAGCAAAAATTGCAAAAAGCAGTCGTTACGGGAGCAAGCAGTGGGATTGGCAAAGCTATCACACAGAGACTCCTTACAATGGGGTACTCTGTAATCGGTATCAGTCGTACAATCACCTATGAAGCATTTTCTCATCAAAACTTTCAGGCAGTACAAGCAGACTTAAGCCAACCTCACGCAACGCAAGAGCTCTGCAATATTTTACAAAAAGAGGATACTCATATACTGATCAATGCTGCAGGTTTTGGAAGATTTGAACCACATGAAGAACAGAGCTCAAAAATCATAGAACAGATGACCCATCTTAACCTTACAGCTCCTATGCTGCTCACACATGCCACTCTACGATCTTTAAAAAAAAGTGGCGGGTACCTTATCAATATCAACTCCATAGAAGCCTTACGTGCAAGTAAGTTTGCAGCACTTTACTCTGCAACAAAAGCAGGTCTGAAAGCCTTTGGAGATGCGCTCTTTGAAGAGACAAGAAAAAGTGAACTGAGCATCACAAACATCAATCCAGATATGACAGAATCAAACTTTTATGATGAGCTACGTTTTAATGTCAGTGAAGAGGAGAATGAAAAACTACTTGCGAGTGATATCGCCGATGCAGTGGAACATATCCTCACTATGCGAAAAGGCGCAGTTGTAAGTGAATATACGATAAGAAGTTTGCAGTTTGGAATAAAGAAAAAACCTAAGAGCTAATGTCAAACTTTGCAGGAGCGTCGGCAACACCCGACTTTAAAAAGTTTATATTTTTTTTGATCTGTTGCATAGAGGCTTTTGTTTCATCTTTTTTAGCTTCAAGTAACTCTTTTGCTTGAGCAAAAAGAATTAATGCGCTCTCTATCTCTTTTGTATCACTCAAGTGGGGAAGATCTACTAATAAACTCTCTAATAGGGAAAAATCTTCTGTTGCAATAGCAACTTTGAGTTGATTAAGCCACATTTGTTGTCTCTCGCCACGCTTCTAATAAGCCTTTAAAAACATTTGTACACTCATCTAGTTTTTTACTTTCATCTTCTAACATTGCATCAAAGAGCAACTCAAGTTGGTATTCATACAAACCATCTAAATAAAGAGCAATATCACCACCTTTAAAGTCAAGAATAGAACGTAATTCATTCACAATAGCGATCGAGCGATTTAACCAATAAACTTTCTTTTCAATATCTTTATCTTTTATCGCTTTTTTTGCTTGAGCATTAAACCGTAAAACACCCTCATATAACATCTCAATTAACTTTGCCGGAGACTCAACTGAAACATGATTTTCATTATAAATATTATGTGCAACATTAGCATACATCTTAAATCCTTTTTTATCTTTTCTCGATGCCAATTACATCGGCCTTTTCCTCGAAAACCTTAATTATCTTGCGTATTTTGTGTATTTACCATTTGGATAAATGCATTAGCAGAGTTATTCAAACGAGCAATCAGTGCATCATACGCACCCCACTGTTTTACCAAGGTTTCATATCTGTTATCCAATCTCTCGATTGCATCCAGTCTACGCTCTTCAAGTGTAGAGATTCTGTCATTTAAATCTGTTTGAAAACTATCAAGTGTTTTATTAAAACCGGTATAGGCATCTACTTGTGTATAGAGCTCCGCAAATGCTCCATCAATAGCTGTTGTCGTACCATCTCCATTGTCAAAATTACCACCGGTAAAAAACACCTCTACATTGGCTGCGTTCTCATCAAGTTTTTGATTTAAAACATCCTTATCAATACTTAACGTACCATCTTTTGCAATATCAAATCCATAGTCATAAATAGTAGCAACTCCACCACCTATCTCATCCATAGCCATTCTCAATGCTCTTTGCAGACCTCTGATTGTACTGTCTGAGGCAAAAATCCCTCTCTCTTGGGCATCTGTACTGTTTTTTGTGAGTGACTCTAACTCTTTCATCGCATCATTATATTTTGTGACAAAATTATCGATTTTTTCCATGATAGCATCACGGTTTTGCTCGACTTTCACAGTAGAAGTTCCTAAACTTTTAAGTGTAATATCGTAACCTGTAATGAGATCAGTTATATTATTAGAAGTGCGTGTAATTGCCTGTCCATTATAGGTAAACTGAGCATCAACACCTGTCTGGACAGCTGTTAAATCATTTGTCAATTGTGTACCTGAAAGATTTCCAGAATTATCTGTAATAGTAATATCTTGTGTAGTTCCAGTATCTACAGAACTTAAAAAGAGTCGATAATCACCACTTGCAACCTGTACAATAGTAGCATTCACTTTATCACCGGCAATATCATTGATAGATTTTTTCAAATCCTCTAAAGTTGTTGTATCTGTATAGTCTATCGTAAAATCTTGTCCATCAATATTAAGGTTCAGACTTCCTGCAGCTGTTGCTATCGTGTCAGTAGAAGCAGTAAAAGAACCTGACTCTTCTATCTGTTTTGTAGCAAGCTGTGTAACATCAAGTGTAAATTCACCAATATCACTGTTTGCACTCGCTGTCATTTCAACTGATGTACCATCGACAGCTACAGTTCGCTCATCATAGAGTGTTGGTGATTTTAAAGCATAAATATTATCTACTAAATTTGTCATTTTTGCATCAAGAACGCTCAATGCAGCTTTTTCATCATTTGCCGCCGCAATTTCTAAATCAATAGGTGTTATTCTTGCAGCTTCATCTGCTTGTCGTAATTGATCTAAAACATCTTGCGTTAAAACACCTGATCCAAGGCCTAGTGAACTTATTGCCATTTTCAATCCTTTGAATAAAAACCTTGTCTTTATTATTTAATGACAATATTATCGGCAAAATTCTAGATATATTTAATTATTTAATATGGTATTAAACTTGCTAGATTCTTTCTAAATCAAACAAATACAACAAAGGTATTCCTGTGAGCATACTGCACCTAATCGGTAGAGAAAAAGAACTCTTTAATGATGATATTACTCTCTATGACAAAGAGCTCAGCACCATTGTAAGCAATTCCCGCTTTTTAGTTCTTGGAGGTGCTGGAAGCATTGGTAGTGCCGTTGTTAAAGAGATATTTTCTCGTAATCCAAAGAAACTTCATGTTGTTGATATTGCTGAAAACAATCTTGCTGAACTTGTTCGAGATGTTCGCAGCTCTTACGGCTACATCGATGGAGAATTTGCCACTTTTGCACTCGATATCGGCAGCCAAATATATGATGCTTTTTTTGAAAATGATGGGAAATATGACTATATTTTAAATCTCTCGGCACTCAAACATGTCCGCAGTGAAAAAGACCCTTACACGCTGATGCGTATGTGTGAGGTCAATATCTTCAATACTGACAAAACTCTCAAGCAAGCAAGTGGCAAAGGTGTAAAAAAATACTTTTGTGTCTCAACAGACAAGGCAGCAAATCCTGTCAATATGATGGGAGCAAGCAAGCGGATAATGGAGATGTTTGTCCATCGAAACTCGCTTGATATCGAAGTTTCTATGGCTCGTTTTGCCAATGTCGCTTTTAGTGATGGTTCCTTGCTTCACAGCTTTAATATGCGGCTTGAAAAAAAACAACCTATTGTCGCACCAAACGATGTAAAACGCTATTTTGTCACACCAAAAGAGAGTGGTGAACTTTGCTTGATGAGTGCACTTTTTGGCCAAAACAGAGATATCTTTTTTCCAAAACTCAGTGAAGCCCTCCACTTGATATCTTTTTCGGATATCGCTGTAAAATACCTCAAAGAAAAAGGGTATGAACCTTATTTGTGTAAAAGTGAAGATGAAGCCAGAGAGCTTGCAAAAACATTACCTCAAAAAGGAAAATGGCCCTGTCTTTTTACAAAAAGTGATACAACAGGCGAAAAGGATTTTGAAGAGTTCTTTACTGACAATGAGACTCTTGATATGGAACGATTTAACAATCTTGGTATTATCAAAAATGAGCTTGATTTTGATGCAGAAAAACTTCAAGATTTTGAAAGTGAACTTGAAAAAATGCAAACACAACACACGTGGAGCAAAGAAGCAATCGTTGCAGAGTTTTTCAAACTTCTACCAAATTTTGAATATGAAGATAAGAAAAAATATTTGGACGGAAAGATGTAATGCAAGAAATTACTGACTTTATTCATAAACTCTATAACACAGAAGCATTTATCCCTCTCCATGAACCTCGTTTTTTAGGTAATGAAAAGAGATACCTCAATGAATGTATAGACTCTACTTTTGTCTCTTCTGTCGGCAAATTTGTCACACGTTTTGAAGAGGAGTTTGCCGATTATGTTGGCAGTAAATATGCTATTGCCTGTGTTAATGGCACATCTGCCCTCCATGCAGCTTTAAAGCTTGCAGGAGTAACGCAGGGAGATGAAGTCCTCACGCAGGCTTTGAGTTTTATAGCAACAAGTAACGCTATCAGTTACTGCGGTGCAGAGCCTGTTTTTTTAGATGTAGATAAAACTACTTTAGGCTTGAGTGTCAAAGCACTGCAAACTTTTTTAGAAGAATATTGTGTTATCCAAAATGGTCAGTGCAAAAACAAAAAAAGTGGCAAAACAATTAAAGCCTGTGTACCGATGCATACATTTGGACACCCTTGCGAAATTGATACTATAGCCTCTCTGTGTAAAGCATGGCGTATCACACTGATTGAAGACAGTGCTGAAAGCCTGGGAAGTTTTTATAAAAACAAACATACGGGGACCTTTGGGAAAATGGGTGTTTTTAGTTTTAACGGTAATAAAATCATCACTTCAGGCGGAGGCGGTGTGATTGTAACAGATGATGAAGCATTGGCAAAACATTTAAAACATATCACGACAACAGCAAAGGTACCTCATCAATGGGAATACATACACGATGAGATAGGCTTTAACTACCGTATGCCAAATATCAATGCAGCACTTCTTGTCGCCCAGATGGAACAGCTTGAGAGATTTTTAGCTGATAAAAGAGCCTTGGCAGAAGAGTATAAAAAGTTTTTTGAAAATTTTGACGATATAGCATTCATTCAAGAGCCACAAGAAGCACAAAGCAACTATTGGCTCAATGCCATCTCTTTTGAGAATCAAAAACAGAGAGATGTTTTTTTGGAATTTAGCAATAAACATGGAGTTATGAGTCGTCCAGTATGGAAGCTTTTGAGTGAACTTACTATGTTCCACGAATGCTATAACGATGGACTGAAAAATTCTAAAGAGTTACAAGAAAAAATAGTAAATATCCCAAGTGGAGTAAGATTATAATGAAAGAGATTCTACTTATTGGTGGTGGTGGACACTGCAAAAGTGTCATTGATGTCATAGAACAGGAAAAACGCTTTAAGATAGCCGGTATTATTGAAAAATTTACAGGAGAATCTCAAGCTGTTTTAAACTACCCGCTAATCGGCTGTGATGATGATTTGGAGGAGTTACGCAAGCGTTATAAGTACGCTTTCATCACTATTGGACATATAAAGTCAAACTCTGTTCGCATCAAACTTTTTGAAAAGCTCAAAGCCCTTGATTTTACTATTCCAACAATCATCTCTCCTCTTGCCTATTGTTCAGAACATGCAACAGTTGGTGAAGGGACAGTTGTTATGCATCACGCCCTTGTAAATGCAGGTGCAGAAGTTGGAAAAAACTGCATCATCAATTCTAAAACACTTCTAGAGCATGACACTATAGTAGAAGATAATTGTCATATATCAACAGCTTCCGTACTTAATGGTAATGTCCTTGTAAAAGCCAATAGCTTTGTCGGGAGTGGTGTAACTACAAAACAGGGAATCATTTTGGAAGGATTTATAAAAGCCGGGAGTCTTGTAAAATGAGTGTTTTTATCATTGCTGAAGCTGGTGTAAATCATAACGGCAGTATAGAACTTGCTAAACAACTTATCGATGTAGCCAGTGATGCCGGTGCGAATGCAGTAAAGTTTCAAACATTTAAAGCTGAGAAACTTGTCAGCAAAAGTGCTAAAAAAGCAGCCTATCAGCAAAAAAACATGCAAGAAGAGGATGACTCACAGTTTGAGATGCTTAAAAAACTTGAACTCGATACTGCAGTACATCAAGAGCTTATAGAGTATTGTCAAAGCAAGAGCATCATGTTTCTCTCCACGCCTTTTGACTTAGAAAGCATAGAACTTTTAAATGATTTGGATTTAGAAATTTTTAAAATTCCAAGTGGTGAAATCACTAACCTGCCCTACTTGCGTGCTATTGCTAGGCTTGATAAAAAAGTAGTCCTCTCAACAGGAATGGCAACAATGCAAGAAGTAAAAGATGCTTTTCATGTTCTTCTTTGCAACGGAACAAAAAAAGAAAATATTACCATATTACATGCAAATACAATGTACCCAACACCTATGGAAGATGTAAACCTGCGGGCAATGCTCAGTATTGAAAAAGAGCTTGACGTAGCCGTTGGCTACAGCGACCATACCCTAGGCATCGAGGTCCCTATAGCAGCTGTTGCAATGGGAGCAAGTGTAATAGAAAAACACTTTACCCTCTCACGTACACTGCCTGGTCCTGATCATAAAGCCTCTTTAGAACCAGATGAGCTCAAAGCAATGGTACACTCCATCCGTAATATCGAAAAAGCACTTGGTTCTTCTGAGAAAAAACCATCTCCTAGTGAAACACCAAATATCACAGTAGCACGTAAAAGTATCGTTGCGGCAAAAGAGATTAAAGAAGGGGAAGTTCTCCGCGAAGACAATCTTGATGTCAAACGCCCCGGTAGTGGAATCAGCCCTATGAAGTGGGATGAGATTCTAGGAAGTATCGCACAAAAAAATTATGCCAAAGATGATATGATATGAGAAAGATAGCCCTCGTTACTGCAACGCGCGCAGAGTATGGATTGCTAAAGCCTCTGATTAAAAAAGTTGATGCTGATGCAAATTTAGAACTACAACTCATAGTAACTGGGGCTCATCTCTCTCAAAGTTTTGGCAACACTTATGAAGAGATAGAAAAGTGTTTCACTATCAGTGCAAAAATACCTCTTCCCCTTGAGGAAAACAGACCACAAAGTAACTCTTTGGCAATGGCCAAACTGCAAACAGAGCTTACACAAACACTTACAGAACTAAAATCTGATATAGTTGTTATCTTAGGAGATAGATATGAGATGCTTAGTGTCGCTGCAACAGCTACAATACTGCACATTCCAATAGCACATATTCATGGAGGGGAAGTAACACAAGGAGCAATGGACGATGCTCTTCGTCACGCAATTACAAAACTGTCACATCTTCACTTTACTGCGACACAGGAGTATAAAAAAAGAGTCTTACAAATGGGTGAAGAACCTTGGAGAGTACACAATATCGGGGCACTTGGTATTGAAAATATTAAAAAACTCAAACTTCTAAACAGAGAAGAATTTGAAGAGTCCATAGGTATAAAACTCAAAGAAAAAAATCTACTTATAACCTACCATCCAGAAACACTCGCTGCGCTCTCTCCAAAAGAACAGTTTCAAGAGCTTCTAGATGCACTTGAAGACCTTGATGATACACTCCTTATTTTCACCAAAGCAAATGCCGACACAGGAGGTACTATCATCAACTCTATGATAGATACATTTATCAGTGAACATACCAATGCTATTGTTTTCACATCACTCGGGCAACTTCGATATTTTAGTGCCATACAATATGTTGACGGAGTTATAGGAAACAGCTCAAGTGGTATTTTGGAAGTACCTAGTTTTCAAAAACCAACTATCAATATTGGTAAGCGTCAAGAGGGACGACTCCAGGCAGTATCTGTTATCAATGTTTCTATTGATAAACAAAGTATTCAAAAAGCAATAGCACAGATATATACACCAACTCTGCAAGAAAAACTGCAACACAACATAAATCCCTATGAATCTTCCCATGAGACATCACAGCAAATTATAGAGGTTTTAAAAAGTGTTTCCCTGCAAGATCTTTTAATCAAAAAATTTCATACCATAAAGGACTGTAATGAATAATTATACAAATATCTTACTAAGAAAAAACTCTAGCATTAAAGAGGCTTTGGAGGTAATAGACAAAGGTGCTATGCGTATTGCCATCGTACTTGATGAAGATGAAAAAGTTGTAGGAACACTGACCGATGGCGATATCCGTCGTGGACTCTTAAATGGTCTTACTCTTGACTCTAGCATAGAAGGACTTTACTTTAAAGAGCCAACTTTGGCAAATATCAATGACTCAAAAGAGCTCATTGTCCAAAAAGCCATTCGTAAACAAATCTATCAAATTCCCATCGTTGATGATGAAGGAAGACTTGTCAAGATAGAAGAGCTCTCAAACCTCTTAAAAACAAATGCAAAAAGCAATCGTGTCATCCTAATGGCAGGAGGCCTCGGTACAAGACTCCATCCCCTCACGCAGGATGTACCAAAACCACTATTAAAGGTTGGAAACAAACCTATTTTAGAGACCATTATAGAAAATTTTGCAAAGTATGGATTTGTAAATATTACTATCAGTGTCAACTATAAAGCAGAAATGATAAAAGAGTATTTTGGTGATGGTGCAAGTCTTGGCGTAAATATTGAATATATCGAGGAATCAAAACGCTTAGGTACAGCAGGGGCACTTTCACTTATGCAAGAGAGACCACAAGAACCATTTTTTGTGATGAATGCTGATCTGCTTACAAATGTCAACTTCGAGCATCTACTTGACTTTCATATGATGGAGCACTCAGTAGCAACAATGTGTGTTCGAGAATATGATTATCAAGTACCTTATGGTGTCATTGAAACAGACGGAAGTAAGATCATCTCCATCAAAGAGAAACCTGTACACAAGTTTTTTGTCAATGCCGGTATCTATGTACTCTCTCCACAGGTTTTTGAATATATTCCAAAAAATGAGTTTTATGATATGCCAACACTCTTTAATGATATCATTCAAGATAAGCTCAAATCTATCTCTTTTCCTATTCATGAGTACTGGCTCGATATTGGACGCATGAGTGACTTTGAACAGGCTCAAAATGAATATGGAGAGATCTTTTAATGCTTGATGGTAAAACTTTTTTAGCTGTTATTCCTGCTCGAGGTGGTAGCAAACGCCTTCCTCGTAAAAATATCTTACCATTAGCAGGGAAACCCTTGATTACATGGAGCATTGAGGCTGCTAAAAAGAGTAGGTATCTTGATGAAGTAGTTGTCTCAAGCGATGATAATGAGATACTCTCAATAGCAAAACAAAATGCTCTGCAAGTTATTAAAAGGCCTGATAGACTAGCCAATGATACAGCTAGCAGCATAGATGTTATCAAACATACCCTGAATATATTTTCCAGTTATGACTATGTTGTACTTCTACAACCGACAAGTCCCTTACGTGAGAAAAAACATATAGATGAAGCGATTGAATTATTAGTTCAACAAGAGGCTGATGCTGTCATATCTGTTTGTGAGGTCGAGCACTCTCCATTATGGAGTAATACTCTTGGAGAAAACAACAGTATGTCAGGATTTTTGGACCAAAAATTGCTAAATTTACGTAGTCAAGAACTCAAACAGTACTATAGACTCAATGGTGCAATTTATATAGCAAAAACAGAGCTACTCTTAACACAAGATACATTTTTTTTAGAAAAAAATATTTATGCTTATATTATGCCCCAAAAAGAGTCAGTAGATATAGATACACAACTCGATTTTGATTTTGCTACATTTTTAATTCAAGGAAAGTAATGGATAACTCCTCAATCGAAACCCAAGCGCAAAACACCTATAAAAATAATATGCTTTACTTCCAAGCAGAATATCAAGGTCTTTATAATCAACTTACAGCCTTTGAAAATGCACTGCAAAATCAATACTACACACCAAGATATGAGCTCGAATATAAAGAAGAAGGTTACTTTGATGTAGTAGAGATTGAGAGTGGAAAGTGGCTCTATAATATGGATAGCAATAAGCATGCGCAGATGGTGAAAGAGCATATTGATTTTTCCAAGAAAGACAACCTGTTTGAAACTTTTAGAGATCTTTCCTTTAGCGAAGAAATGCTTCAAAAATATGAAAAAATGAACCCTTTGGAATCTGCAATTGTCACAATTGCACCTATTGTAAACTATACAAATCAGTTTGCGAACAAAGATACAACGATGAAAAAACTCTATAAGTTTATTTTTATGGGAGTAGGGCTTGGTCTCCATCTTACGAAAGTACATGAGAAAATCAATGCTTACACATATTTTATCGTAGAAGATGACTTGGAACTTTTTTATCTCTCTTTGTTTGTAACAGATTATAAGGCGTTGACAAACAATGGTGCGACACTCATCTTCTCTATCTTTGACGATAATGATATCTTTCGCTATAAAATCCAGGCCTTTTTAAGAGAAATGCCTATCTATAACCATTACCTAAAATATTTTCAACTATTAAGTCATTCTACTGATAAGCTCAAAATTATCCATAGTGTGATCATCTCACAAGATTATCTCAAGTTTCCGCACTCAGCTGTTATGCAGATATATTTACGTCCACTTGATTATATTAAAGATGGATATAAATATGTAAATATTGAAGCTCTCTCCCAAATGGCTCTTTTACAGAAACATCCTGTTCTTTTACTCGCTGCAGGACCATCACTTCAAAACAACATAGAATGGGTAGAAAAACATCAAAATAACTTTACTATCATTGCCGTTAGTGCCACTATGGGTCTTTTAGAAAAACACAATGTAAAACCGGATATTCTCATTCATGTTGACGGATTTCAAGCGAGTATGAAACACCTTGAAAATGTTAAAAATATTGATTTTTTCAATGACGCCATTGCTTTGTTTGCCTCTTTTACCTATCCAGAATTTGCGCAAGCTTTTGAAAAAGAGAATGTCTATATTTTTCAAGCAGCAGCTACTATAAAAAAAGGGTATGGCCAACTTACAGCTTCCAATGTTGGCATTATGAGCTATGCACTTGCCGTAAAATTCCAAGCTCAAGAGTTCTATGCTCTTGGACTTGATATGGCGCTTGATGCCGACACAGGGCAAACACATCTATCTGAACATATTCACAGTAAAAAGCTTGATATTGACCATGTGCTTGACTTAGAAGAAAATATCAACTATCATGACACAGTACTAACCACCGAAGGAAACTTCCAAGATGAAGTACCAACAACACCACACTTTATCGCTTCTTTAGCAGAACTTCGTGGAATTTTGAGTAGACTGCAATCAGATGAGCAAAAAACATATAATCTCTCTAATGGTGCTGCTATTTACAAAGCAAGTCCAAAAAAAATGGAAGATATTAAACTTCAATATACACTAAAAAAACCAGATTTATCGCTTCAGGAGGCTTTTAAGAAGTTCTCTTCTATTGGTTTATCAAATGATGAGATAAAAATCATTCAACAAAGAGTTGAGCATGCTACAAATATTTTAAATCTTCTTGACTCTTTCCAAAAGAAAAACTTTAGCTCTCTTGATAAATTTCATTATGAGCTTCTTGGCTTGTTTATGGATATCTTAGCTGAAGATGGAAGAGATGAAGTAGGGGATACAGATAAAGTCATTAGTCTTTACATACAGATGGTCAGCGGATACATCTTTGATTTTATCAATACAAAAGAGATTGATAATCCAAAAAAACATATCAAAAAACTTAGTAAGCTGCTAACTACGCAACTGACTAGATTGATAACATATTATAAAGAGTATTTGGAAGATTTTTTAAAAGAGATAGAAAAAAACTAAGCCAAAAAGGCTTAGTTTTAAAGAAATGTTACACTTTACTACTGAAGTAGACGAAGTACATTTTCTAAAGAAACTTGCTCACAAGGCTAAAGCCTTGTTTTAGCGATTATTACTACTGTAATAATCTAAGCACGTTTTGTTGTACAGCATTCGCCTGACTCATTGCATATGAACCAGATTGTGCTAAGATATTTCTTTTGTTGAAGTTTGCAGACTCAGCAGCAAAGTCAACATCACGAATTTGAGATTCAGCAGCAGTAATATT